>NZ_JBWPJP010000005.1:0-108330 GCF_056583855.1 Prevotella sp. C0209C1
CCACAGTGGACTAACAATGGAGAACCGCAAGCGGTTCATTTCTGGGTTTTTCTTGGCATTAGCAGAATCTCTAAGTATGAAAAATCAGGAGCCGCGTTGATAGCAACTCCTGCCCATACTTGTCAATCTGCGCAGTTCTATTCCTTATGAAGTTGCTCCCCAGCAGAGCTTCACTACGCTTCAAACTGCAAACCAAAGGTACAATATGTAAGCTGCTTCAACGAAGAAACATCGGAAAAAATCATCCTGCAATTTGAGCTATAGGATACATACTTCTCAAAATCATCCTGCAAAATGAGCTATACGCCTCTTTTTACATATAAAGAGTAGCCTTTTATAAACATAAAAATAATATATTACTTCTTAAAATAACAGCTTAGGTTAGCTTTTTTAGCGTGCATCTTTTTAAAAAAGTTATTAAAGCTATTATACTTTATTAGCTACAAAAAAAGGACACAGCTAAAAAAGCTATGCCCTAAAAATGTAATTCTTAAACAAATCTTTAAATATCAGTCTCTCATAACGCCTTCTATATAAAGGCGAACCATTTCAGTTTTACCATTGGTACGTACAGTAATACTCTTTTTAAACTTACCCGGGAACCTGTCTTTACCATTATAAATAACATCTATAGTACCTTTCTGACCTGGAGCTATAGGGCGTTTGTCATATTTTGGTATAGTGCAACCACAGCTTGCAACAACCTGATTAATAACTAAAGGAGCTGTACCTACGTTAGTAAACCTAAAAGTGGTTTTATGAATAGGAACACTTGTAGCAAAAGTTCCAAAGTTATGTGAAAGCTCTTCAAACTTTATTTCAGCTTGATTTTGTTGTGCCATAGCTGCGGAGATACCTAAGACAGCAAATAGCATCATAAGGATAATTTTCTTCATTTCTATTTTCCTTTCTTAATAGATTGATAAAACTTCTCTCTTTTATTTCTTAATATGATACAAAAGTATATATAAAGTTTAGTTCTCTGCAATATTTTTACATTAATTAGTAGAAATGTGCAATTAAAGACTTAAGCCTTTATTTATTTTTAATTATTAAACATACTGATAATAAAATTATTATATCTGTTTATATTAGTCGCTATAATGCAAAGTCTTTTTATATCTTTCTTTTAGCTCTGCATCTATATCTTCTAATGTTTTGCTATTAGTAAATCTCGATTTTAAAAACCTCCATAATACCCATATAATTATCATTCCTATTATAGCAAGCAGATATTGTAATATAATGGATTTTATTATTTTATTAAATAGTGTTTCGCATATTACAAAACCTCCAATAAGCAAGGCGTAATCTATTAAACCCCAGCTATAATAAGACTTCTTAACAGCCTGATACTCTTCACTATTTAGGCGTATATGCTCTTTGTTTTCTTCCCAAAGCTTTTCAAATTCTTCTCTTGTCATTATCTTTATTTTTTAAAGGTAGTATTCTCTTATCTCATACCATAATAAGATCAGTCATTATAGCATCACTTATATATAATCCTTTTCGAGTTATAAAATAGTTATTATCATGTTTTCCCATATTACCATTTTCTATATATGGAGCAGCGTTTGTTAAGAAATATGTTTTATATTTTTCATCAAAGCCATCTATATTTAGTCCCTCTTTAGTACGTAAAGCAGTTACGATAGAGTCGTTATAATGAGTATTATCATCTATAATTTCCTCTTCATAAGCATGATTGTCATGCTCTATGGCATTAACATATTTATTAATGTCGGCATAGTTCCAGCGCCGGCATCTAAGGTTATATGAGTGGGCAGCAGCTCCAACACCAATATATGGTACATTATGCCAATAAGAGCTATTGTGTAGAGAGCGAAAACCATGTTTTGCAAAGTTGCTTATTTCATATTGCTCGTACCCAGCTATTTCTAACCTGTCTATAAGCTCTTCGTACATATTTCTATATTGTTCTTCTCCTATTTGTGTTATCTTATGGTGTTTCAGCATAGCATAAAGCGGCGTACCTTCTTCGTACATCAAGCTATAAGCCGATATATGTTCTACGTTAAGAGATATAGCTTTCTTAATATCATCTATCCATTCTTCTTGCGTTTGCTTAGGAAATCCAAACATAAGATCTATAGAGATATTATTTATTCCTATATTTCTTAACAACCTGACAGCTTCTAATATTTTGTTAGAACTATGCCTTCGGTGAATAAATTTTAACCTTTCATCATTAAAAGTTTGCACTCCCATAGATATTCTGTTTACAGGCAAGGTGCTAAGAGCCTGTACAAAATTCGGGGTAACATCTTCAGGATTACATTCTATGGTAATTTCTTTTGGCAGCGAGGGGCGTACTTCTGGTTGTTGTAAGAAAGTTTTATTTATTTGGTTAAATATCTGATTAAGCTCTTCAGGTGATAGTTGCGATGGTGTGCCACCACCTAAATAAATAGTATTTAGTATTGCCTTATGCTTACTAATTTCTTTACATACAGCATTAATATATCTTTGCCTTATTGTTTTACCATGTTCTATCTTGTTGGCATTCTGTGTAAGTGAGGAATAGAAGCCACAATATATACATCTGCTCTCACAAAAAGGTATATGGATATAAAGCCCTGTCATTTATTTCTTTTCTATATATAATATGTAATAAAGTAAGTGTTTTTGCAAATTTACTAAATTGCATTAAATTTTTATTATTTATTTCTTTTATTTTTTGGTTCTTTCATGTAAAATGTATAATTTAGACGGCGGGTATATTTTAGATTTACAATATGTAGATTTTATATATAAAACCTGATAATTTAACATTTTACTAACTACTTAAACCAATCTTTTATGCGTATTTATCAAACAAACGAAATTAAAAACATTGCTCTTGTTGGCAGTGCGGGTAGCGGCAAGACTACACTTGCCGAGAGTATGTTATTTGAGGCTTCTATTATTAAGCGTCGTGGCACTATAGAGGGCAAAAATACTGTTAGCGATTATTTTCCTGTAGAGCAGGAGTATGGATACTCTGTGTTTCCTACGATACTTCATGCAGAATGGAATAATAAGAAGCTAAATATAATAGACTGTCCGGGTAGCGACGATTTTATAGGTGGTGCTATAACAGCTTTAAACGTAACAGACGAAGCTGTTATTCTCATTAATGGGCAGTATGGCCCTGAGGTGGGTACGCAAAACATCTTCCGTTACACAGAGAAGCTAAAAAAGCCTGTAATCTTTTTGATTAATCACTTAGATTCTGATAAGTGCAACTTTGATAATATTATTACTACTATGCGTGATATTTATGGCTCAAAGTGTGTACAGATACAGTATCCAATAGAGACTGGAGATAATTTTAATAGTCTTATTGATGTGCTTACTATGAAGAGATATACTTGGAAGGCAGAAGGTGGCGAACCTACTATAGATGATATTCCTAAAGAGGAGCTGGACAAGGCATTAGAACTGCACAAGATATTAGTAGAAGCAGCTGCAGAGAATGATGAACATTTAATGGAAAAATTCTTTGAAGAAGAACAGCTTTCAGAGGACGATCTTCGTACAGGTATTCGCAAGGGGCTGGTAACACGTTCTATCTTCCCTGTTTTTTGTGTATGTGCAGGTAAGGATATGGGTGTAAGAAGACTTATGGAGTTTTTAGGCAACGTAGTACCTTTTGTAGATGAGATGCCTAAGATTCATAACACACGAGGTGAGGAAGTGCAGCCTAATTCAGCTAATGCCACCTCTATTTATTTCTTTAAAACAGGTATGGAACCTCATATTGGCGAGGTGTCTTATTTTAAAGTTATGAGTGGAAGTGTTAAGGCTGGCGACGATTTAATAAATGCTGATCGTGGTTCTAAAGAGCGTTTAGGTCAGATATATGTTTGTGCAGGAGCTAATCGTGTTGCGGTAGATAAGCTAAATGCTGGAGATATAGGTTGTACTGTAAAGCTGAAAGATGTTAAGACAGGTAACACCTTAAATGGTAAGGGCTGTGATTATCGTTTCGATTTTATTAAGTATCCTAACTCTAAATACTCTCGTGCTATAGAGGCTAAAAACTCTTCCGATACAGAGAAGCTTATGGCAGCTTTGATAAAGATGCATCAAGAAGATCCTACATGGGTAGTAGAGCAGAGCAAGGAGCTACGACAGGTTATAGTACATGGGCAAGGAGAATTTCATCTACGCACGTTAAAGTGGCGATTAGAAAATAATGAGAAGCTACATGTCGATTATAAGGAGCCACGCATTCCTTATCGTGAAACGATAACTAAGCAGGCTAAGGCTGAATATAGGCACAAGAAGCAAAGTGGTGGAGCAGGGCAGTTTGGTGAGGTTCATTTAATAATAGAGCCTTATGCTGAAGGTATGCCAGAGCCAACGGGTTATAAGTTTGACGGGCAAGAGTTTAAGCTTAATATAAAAAGTAAAGAAGAAAAGACTTTACCTTGGGGAGGAAAACTTGTCTTTATCAATTCTGTTGTAGGTGGTGCTATTGATACTCGCTTTATGCCTGCGATATTAAAAGGTGTTATGGACTGTATGGAAAAAGGTCCTTTAACAGGTAGCTATGCGCGCGATGTTCGCGTTGTAGTATATGATGGCAAGATGCACCCAGTTGATTCTAATGAGCTTTCATTTACATTAGCTGCTAAACATGCCTTTTCAGATGCCTTTAAATGTGCAGGACCTAAGATCTTAGAGCCTATAAACGATTTAGAAGTGTTTGTTCCTGACGATTATCTTGGTGATGTTATGAGCGATCTTCAAAGTCGCCGTGCTCTCATTATGGGAATGGATTCGGAGGCTGGCTATCAGAAATTGCAAGCAAAGATACCTTTAAAGGAGTTGTCTTCTTATAGCACCACGTTAAGTTCTATTACAGGAGGGCGTGCAAGTTTTATTACAAAATTCTCCAGTTACGAGCTTGTTCCTAATGACATTCAGGAACGTTTAATTTCAGCTCATGCAAAAGAAGAGTCGGAAGAATAAGACAAATATCATTAATCTTATAACTTAAAAAATAATTATAAAAAGGGTTGGATTCTTTTAATGGTAATCCAACCCTTATATAAAAATGGAAAAGAATACTTTATTCTTAAAGTTAAGGTATAGTAATTTCTCCTGCTATCGACTTGTTCATATATGCTCTTATTGTTTCTGTATCGGTACATGTTGCATATAAAAACATTAGTTTTGTCAAAGCTGCTTCCACAGTACTATCATAACCACTTATTACGCCTGCATCTTTTAGCTGATAGCCAGTATCATAACGACTCATCTCTACCTGTCCGCTAATACATTGACTGATGTTAACTATAGTAACACCTCTTGCTGTAGCTTTTTTAAAAAGTTTTATTAACCATGGCTGTTGTGGAGCATTACCACTTCCATAAGATCTCATTACTATACCATGAAGGCAAGGTAAGTCAAGAATATGATCGAAAATACCTTCTTTTATACCAGGAAATAAAGACAGAATAATAACATTATTATCTAATGTGGTATGTGGCGACATAGGTAGGTCGTAATCAGGGGTAAGAATATTATGTGTGTTGAATTTAAATTTTACTCCTGCTTCACATAGGTGTGGATAATTAAAAGAATTGAAAGCATTAAATTCTTCAGCATTTTGCTTGGTAGATCTGTTGCCACGAAGAAGATGCCCACTAAAGTATATAGCTACCTCTGGCACTATAGGTCTGCCATTAGGATAATAAGAAGATGCAAGCTCTATACTTGTCATGAGGTTTTCTTTTCCATCAGTTCTTAATTGTCCTATAGGCAATTGTGAGCCTGTTAGAATGATAGGTTTAGTAAGATTTTCAAACATATATGAAAGTGCAGATGCTGTGTATGACATTGTGTCTGTACCATGCAAGATAACAAAGCCATCATACATTTCATATTTTGTAGCAATAATACTTACCAATTTCCCCCAAAAAGCAGGATTCATATCAGAAGAGTCTATGACAGGGACAAATTGATAGGTATCAATTTCAGTAGATATTTGCTCAAATTCAGGTAAGTTTTCTACCAGATGGTTAAAGTCAAGTGGCTCTAAAGCTCCAGTTTTGGGGTTCATTCCCATTCCTATCGTTCCACCAGTGTAGATTAGTAATACTTTATTTGTCCTTTGCATAATCTTATAGTTTGTTTCTGCAAAAGTAATAATTTATTCTATAATAACATGATGAGAAGTATAAAAGTACTTTGTTAGCTTGTGGTTATGGAAAATTAATAGTATTTTTGCAACGAATTATGATTTGATATTAGATTTTGTACTACTATTAATATGAAAAAAATTATTTATACTTTAGTAATGGTTGCTGTTATTGCAATTATGTATAGTTGCGGATCGAGTAAAGGTGTAACATATTTAACTAATATAGATTCTATAAGTTTGGCACCATCAAGAGGTCTTTATGATGCAAAGATAATGCCAAAAGACTTATTATCTATAGGAGTCTTTACTATAAATCCTGCGGCTTCAGCTCCTTTTAATATAAGTGGACAGCAGGGTACGGGTAGTTTAGGCTCTTCTTCTAATAAGGGTTCTTATTTGGTAAGTAATGAAGGCTTTATTAATTTTCCTATTATAGGCAAAGTGCATGTTTCAGGCCTCACTAAGACGGAGTGTGAAGATCTTCTTAAAAGCAAGATACAGCCTTATTTAGCTCGTACAGAGAATCCTGTAGTTACGGTAATGATGGCAAGTTATCATGTTACAGTAACAGGAGAAGTTGGTAGTCCGGGTGTTATTCCTGTTGCAACAGAAAAGATAAATATAATGGAAGCATTGGCTCAAGCTGGCGATTTAACATTATATGGCAAGCGCGATAATATTATGCTTATTCGTGAAGATGCTGCTGGTGAAAAGCATGTGGTACGTTTAAATTTGAATGATGCTAATATTATAAACTCTCCTTATTATTATCTTCAGCAAAATGATATTGTTTATGTAGAGCCAAATAAGGCTAAGGCTAAGGGGTCTAACCAAGGTCCTACATCAAAGGAATGGATGACATATACGGGTTTTGGTTTAGGTCTGCTAACAACGGTTATAGCTTTACTAAAATAAATAATTATATTTAGAATAATTTTATGTGTGGTATTGTAGGATACTTAGGGAAAAAACGCGAGGCATATCCTATCCTTATAAAGGGTTTAAAAAGGTTAGAATATAGAGGATATGATAGTGCAGGTGTAGCTTTGATAAATAGTCATGATGATCTTAATGTTTTTAAAACAAAAGGAAAGGTATCTGATCTTGAAGCGTTTTGTGAGGATAAGGATATTTCAGGTTCTATAGGTATTGCTCATACTCGTTGGGCTACTCATGGCGAGCCGTCTTCTAAAAATGCACACCCACATTATTCCCAATCGAAAAATTTGGCTATTATTCATAATGGAATCATTGAAAATTATGCAGAGATAAAGCACAATCTTCAAGATAAAGGTGTAAAGTTTCGCTCAGATACTGATACGGAAGTGCTTATACAGCTTATAGAGTACATTCAGATAAAAAAGAAGTTAGATCTTCTTACTTCAGTACAAATAGCTTTACGTCAGGTAATAGGCGCATATGCTATAGCTATTATAGACAAATCGCATCCAGATGTTATTATAGCTGCTCGCAAACAAAGTCCTTTAGTAATAGGAATGGGTGAAGACGAGTTCTTTTTAGGTTCTGATGCCAGTCCTATAATAGAGTATACCGACAAGGTTGTCTACCTTGATGATGAGAACATAGCAGTGATGAAGCTTGGTGAACCTTTAAAAGTAGTAAGTATTCTTAACGAAAAGCTTTCACCAGAGATAAAGACAGTAGATATAGAGTTAGGTCAAATAGAAAAGGGTGGCTATTCCCACTTTATGCTTAAAGAGATTTTTGAGCAACCTGCATGCTTGACTAACTGTATGCGTGGTCGCATAAATATTGAGCATAATAATGTTACTTTAAGTGCTTTGATAGATCATCGAGAGCAGTTGCTCAGTGCAAAGAGGATAATAATAGTAGCTTGTGGTACAAGTTGGCACGCAGGTCTGATAGGTAAACAAACTATAGAAACATTTTGCAGAATTCCTGTTGATGTGGAATATGCAAGTGAGTTTCGTTATCGTAATCCTGTTGTTACTTCTGATGATGTTGTCATAGCCCTTTCACAAAGTGGAGAAACAGCTGATACGTTAGCAGCTGTAGAATTAGCAAAGTCGAAAGGAGCTTTTATATATGGCATTTGTAATGCTATAGGTTCAAGTATAGCGCGTGCAACTGATACCGGTACTTATATACATGTAGGCCCTGAGATAGGGGTAGCCTCTACAAAGGCTTTTACAGGGCAGGTAACAGTGTTAACAATGTTTGCACTATCATTGGCTTATATAAAAGGGTCTATGAAATGTACTGAATATGTAAAGATAGTTGAAGAGCTATCTAATATACCTTCAAAAATAGAAGAAGTATTAAAAGTAAATGATCAGGTGGCTGATTTAGCACGCATCTTCACTTATGCAAGAAATTTTCTTTACCTTGGGCGAGGTTTTACTTATCCTGTAGCCTTAGAAGGAGCTTTGAAGTTGAAGGAAATTTCATACATTCATGCAGAGGGGTATCCTGCTGCAGAAATGAAACATGGCCCTATAGCTTTAATAGATTCTGACATGCCTGTAGTTACCATTGCTACTCATAATGTAATGTATGAAAAAGTTCGCAGCAATATCCAAGAAATAAAAGCGCGGCAGGGTTATGTTATAGCTTTGGTCTCTAAAGGAGATACTACTATATCTAAGATAGCTGACGCTGTTATAGAGCTTCCTGATACTTTAGAGTGTTTAGAGCCTTTAGTAGCAACAATACCCTTACAGTTGTTAGCTTATCACATAGCAGTCTGTAAAGGAAAGGATGTAGATCAGCCAAGAAACTTAGCAAAGTCGGTTACCGTTGAATAACGGTTTACTGACTTTTATTTTATATATAATTATAAATAAAGAATATTATTTTTTTAGATGGACAAAAACATTCATGAAGACTGTGGTGTTGCGGTAATACGGCTGCTTAAACCTCTAAAGTACTATCAAAAGAAATATGGTACATGGATGTATGCGCTTAACAAGCTTTACCTTATGATGGAAAAGCAGCATAATCGTGGACAAGAAGGAGCAGGTATTGCTTCTGTAAAGCTTTCATCTCTTCCGGGTAGTGAATATATGTTTAGAGAGAGGGCAGAGGGGAAAAACGCTGTAAGCAATATTTTTAAGAATTTACATAATCTTTATAAGGACTATTCTCATGATGAACTAAATGATATTCCTTTTGTTGAAAAGAATATTCCCTTTGCAGGTGAATTGTATATGGGTCATCTTAGATATTCTACTACAGGTAAGAGTGGGCTTTCTTATGTTCATCCTTTTTTGCGTAGAAATAATTGGAAAGCAAAGAATTTAAGTATGTGTGGCAATTTCAATATGACCAATATTGAAGAGGTTTTTCAAAAACTTACAGCTCAGGGACAATGTCCACGCATTTATAGCGATACTTATATTCTTTTAGAGCTGATGGGGCATAGATTAGACAGGGAAGTAGAGCGAAATTTTGTTATAGCTAAAGAGAACGGTTTAGAAGGACAGGATATTACTAATTATATAGAAGACAACTTAGATGTAAGTAATGTCCTTAAAACTACAATGAAACATTTTGATGGAGGTTATGTTATTTGCGGTATGACAGGTTCTGGTGAGATGTTCTCTATGCGCGATCCGTGGGGAATACGACCTGCCTTCTATTATAAAAACGACGAGATAGTAGTACTTGCAAGTGAGCGTCCTGTGCTCCAAACAACCTTCGACTTAGAATGTGAGAATATAAAAGAATTAATGCCCGGACAAGCTTTAATAGTAAATAGGGTAGGAGAGTGTTCTTTACAACAAATTATTGAATCAAAGAATATTTCAGCATGTTCTTTTGAACGCATATATTTTTCTCGTGGATCAGATAGAGATATTTATAATGAACGTGAAAAATTAGGTCAGCAATTAGCTCCTAAAGTGTTAGAAAAAGTAGATTATGATTATGAGCATGCAGTTCTTTCATATATTCCTAATACTGCAGAAGTAGCTTTCTATGGCTTATTACATGGCTGTAAGCAATGGTTAAATAAGGAAAAAGTAAAGCAATTAGCTAACATGAAGCCTTATGCACCATTAGAAGATTATATAAAAATAGTAAATCAAGATATACGTACCGAAAAAGTAGCTTGGAAAGATATTAAGTTGCGCACCTTTATTACAGAAGGTAATTCTCGTAAAGATCTTGCTTCTCATGTTTATGATGTTACCTATTCGTGTATAGTACCATATATTGACAACTTAGTAGTAATAGACGATTCTATTGTGCGAGGCACTACTCTTAAAGAAAGCATTCTTAGGATGTTAGATCGTATTCATCCAAAGAAGATAGTAATAGTATCGAGTGCTCCACAGATACGATACCCTGACTATTATGGTATAGATATGCCACATTTGGAAGAGTTTTGTGTGTTTCAGGCAACAATAAAACTTATAAAAGAGCAAAAAATGGAGCATATATTAAAAGAAGTATATGAGGCTTGTAAAGTAGAAGTAAAAAAAGAACTTACTGACGAAATACAAAACCCTGTTCGTGCTATCTATGCTCCTTTTACAGTAGAAGAGATTAATCAAAAACTTGTGGAAATGCTTCGACCTGAAGGTATGACAACTCCTGTAGAACTTATTTTTCAAAGTATAGAGGGATTACATAAAGCAATACCTAACCATAAAGGTGATTGGTATTTTACTGGTAATTATCCTACATCAGGTGGAATGCGGTTAGTAAACCATTCTTTTATTAAATTTTATGAGAATAATTATTCTATAAGTAAAGAAGACAACAAGTTGTTATAAAACTATAAAAAATTATACTATAATAAATAATGAGGAAAGTAACTTTAGTTTTAAGTGATGGCTCTAAATTTCACGGAGAGTCTTTTGGTTATGAAGCTCCTGTAGCTGGTGAGGTTGTTTTCAATACAGCTATGATGGGGTATCCTGAAAGTTTGACAGATCCATCTTATGCAGGACAGTTATTAACTATGACGTTCCCACTTGTAGGTAATTATGGTGTACCTGCTTTTACTTTTGAAAAAAATGGTTTACCCACTTTTATGGAAAGTAATAAAATATATGTATCCGCTATTATAGTTTCTAATTATAGTGAGCAGCCATCACACTGGAACTCATCTGAAAGTCTTTCAGATTGGTTAAAGCGTGAGAAAGTGCCAGGTATAACAGGAATAGATACTCGTGAACTTACAAAAGTATTGCGTGAGCATGGAGTTATGATGGGAAAAATTTTGTTTGACGACGAACCTAATAATATTCCAGAAGCCGATTATGAAGGAGTAAATTTTGTAGATCGTGTGTCTACTAAAAAGATAATCCATTATAATGAAGGAGCTGGTAAGAAAGTTGTTTTAGTAGATTGTGGCGTAAAAGCAAATATTATTAGAAGTCTTATTAATCGTGGAGTAGAGGTTATACGAGTACCTTGGAATTATGATTATAGTAATATGGAATATGATGGCCTTTTCTTAGGTAATGGTCCTGGTGATCCTGACATGTGTAATGATGCAGTGAATATAATTCGCAAGCATATTAATAATAGTACAAAACCTATTTGTGGAATCTGTATGGGTAACCAGCTACTTTCTAAGGCTGCAGGAGCAACTATTTATAAATTAAAATATGGGCATCGTGGTCATAACCAACCTGTAAGAATGGTTGGTACAAACAAGTGTTATATAACTTCTCAAAATCATGGTTATGCTGTAGATGCATCTACTCTTGATAAAGAATGGGAAGAACTATTTGTAAATATGAATGATGGTAGTAATGAAGGTATACGTCATACTAAAAACCCATGGTTCACAGCACAATTTCACCCAGAGGCTTGTTCTGGCCCTGTAGATACTTATTTTATGTTTGATAAATTTGTAGAAACTTTGAAGTAATGAAAGACGAATCAATAAAAAAAGTCCTGCTACTTGGCTCAGGCGCATTAAAGATTGGTGAGGCTGGAGAGTTTGACTATTCTGGCTCACAAGCATTAAAAGCATTGCGTGAAGAAGGTATTTCTACAGTGCTTATAAATCCTAATATAGCAACAGTGCAAACATCAGAAGGTGTTGCCGACCAGATTTATTACCTACCTGTTCAGCCTTATTTTGTAGAGCGTGTAATAGAAAAGGAAAAGCCTGATGGGATACTTTTGTCATTCGGAGGGCAAACAGCTCTGAATTGTGGTGTAGAATTAGAGCGTTCTGGCATTCTTAAAAAACATAATGTACGTGTCTTAGGTACACCAGTAGGTGCAATAATGAACACAGAAGATCGTGAGCTTTTTGTAGAACGACTTGATGAGATAGAAGTAAAAACTATTAAAAGTGAAGCTTGCGAAAATATCAATCAGGCGCGTCATGCTGCTACGATATTAGGTTATCCTGTTATAGTGCGTGCAGCATATGCCTTAGGAGGCTTAGGTAGTGGTTTTGCTGATAATGAGCAAGAACTCAATAAATTATGCGAAAAGGCTTTTTCTTTTTCTCCTCAGGTTTTGGTAGAAAAAAGCTTAAAAGGCTGGAAAGAGATAGAATATGAAGTGGTACGAGATCGTTATGATAACTGTATTACTGTTTGCAATATGGAAAATTTTGATCCGCTTGGTATTCATACAGGAGAATCTATTGTTGTAGCTCCTTCGCAAACTCTTACCAATACGGAATATCATAAACTTCGTGCCTTATCTATTAAGATAGTTCGTCATATAGGTATAGTGGGAGAGTGTAATGTGCAATATGCTTTTGATCCGGAAAGTGAAGATTACAGAGTTATCGAGGTTAACGCACGTCTTTCTCGTTCATCAGCCCTTGCTAGTAAAGCTACAGGTTATCCGTTAGCTTTTGTAGCAGCAAAATTAGGTTTAGGATATGGTTTGTTCGAACTTAAAAACTCTGTTACTAAGACAACATCAGCTTTCTTTGAACCAGCACTTGACTATGTAGTATGTAAAATACCACGATGGGATTTAAGTAAATTCCGAGGAGTAGATAAGGAATTAGGCTCGAGTATGAAGTCGGTAGGTGAAGTTATGTCTATAGGTCGCAACTTTGAAGAAGCTATTCAAAAAGGTCTTCGTATGATAGGGCAGGGCATGCATGGCTTTGTAGAAAATAAAGAATTACAGATAGATGATATAGCTGCAGCTCTTCATGAACCTACAGATAAACGTATATTTGTTATATCAAAAGCCTTTCATAAGGGGTATACTGTAGATAAAATACATGATCTTACTAAAATAGATAAATGGTTTCTTTACAAATTAAAGCATATTATAGATATTGATGAAAAACTTAAAAAGAGTAATATCAATACTATTGACAAAGAACTACTTTTAGAGGCAAAAATAAACGGATTTACCGATTTTCAAATAGCCCGAGCTATTGGTTTAGAGAATGATAGTCCAAATATGCATAAAGCTATGATGATAGTACGTCGTCATAGAAAAGCTCTTGGAATAATACCTGTAGTAAAACAAATTGATACTTTAGCTGCAGAATATCCTGCTCAAACCAATTATCTTTATGTAACTTATTCTGGCGTAGCTTCTGATATAACTTTTGACGATAAACGTAAAAGTATCATTGTACTTGGTTCTGGGGCTTATCGTATAGGTAGTTCTGTAGAATTTGATTGGTGTGGAGTACAAGCTCTAAATACTATTCGTAAACAAAACTATCGCTCTATAATGATCAATTATAATCCAGAAACAGTATCTACTGATTATGATATGTGCGATCGCCTTTATTTCGATGAGCTAACATTTGAACGTGTTATGGATATCATAGACATGGAAATGCCTTATGGTATTATAGTATCGACTGGTGGACAGATACCTAATAATCTTGCAATGTATTTAGATGAGGAAAATGTCCCTATTCTTGGAACCTCTGCTCATGATATTGATAATGCAGAAGATCGTGCAAAGTTCTCATCTATGCTTACTAACTATGGTATAAATCAGCCAGAATGGAGTGCACTTAACAGTATGGATGATATTCAGAAGTTTGTAGATCGTGTAGGTTTTCCTGTACTTGTTCGTCCATCGTATGTACTATCTGGTGCAGCTATGAATATATGTTCAAATAATGATGAACTTGTACGCTTTTTACAATTAGCAGCGAATGTTAGTGAAGATCACCCCGTGGTAGTTAGCAAGTTTATAGAAAATGCAAAAGAAATAGAAATGGATGCTGTGGCTAAAGATGGTGAAATTTTAGCCTATGCTATTTCAGAACATATAGAATTTGCTGGAGTTCACTCTGGTGATGCTACTATACAATTCCCTCCTCAGAAACTATATGTAGAAACAGTGCGACGCATAAAACGCGTAAGTAAGCAAATAGCTAAAGCTTTACATATCAATGGTCCTTTTAACATTCAGTTTATGGCACGTGATAATGATATATTAGTTATTGAATGTAACTTGCGAGCAAGTCGTTCTTTTCCTTTTGTAAGTAAAGTGTTAAAAATAAATCTCATAGATCTTGCTACAAAAGTAATGCTTGGAGTTCCTGTCGAAAAACCAAATAAAAATCTTTTCGATCTCGATTACGTAGGTATCAAAGCCTCACAATTCTCGTTTAACAGACTTCAAAAGGCAGATCCTGTATTAGGCGTTGATATGAGCTCTACAGGAGAGGTTGGCTGCATTGGAGAAGATACATCTACAGCTCTTCTTAAGAGTATGCTTTCCGTAGGTCATCGTATACCTAAAAAGACTGTATTGTTATCTACAGGTGGAGCTAAACAAAAAGCTGAAATGCTTGATGCTGCGAAAATTTTAATTCAAAATGGGTATAAATTATATGCTACCAGTGGTACTTCCAAGTATCTTACAGAAAATAATATACCTAACACCCTTGTGTATTGGCCTTCTGATAAGGGAGCATATCCGCAAGCTCTAGACCTTTTGCATGAAAAGAAAATAGATATGGTAGTTAATATCCCCAAGGATCTAACTCCTCGAGAACTTACAAATGGATATAAAATACGACGTGCAGCTATTGATCTTAATGTTCCACTTATAACAAATAGTCGTCTTGCAAGTGCATTTATTCAAGCTTTTTGCACTGTAAAACTTGAAGATATAGATATAAAAGCATGGGGAGAGTATTAAATATTAATTTTAACTTGTTTAAGTGTAATGGATAATTTGGTAAGCAGAAAAAGCTCCAAATATTTATAATAGACAAATTGATAGGCTGGCTATTTTACCAGCCTATTTTGTTATATATTTTACTAATTGTACTATTTCTAAGGGAGTTGGTATAATAAGTATGTAAAAAAAAAGGAGGTAAACATCTATTATTAGTGTTTACCTCCTACTTTTAATAGTAAGCCTAAGCTTTATGCTTTTTATTCAGCAGCTTGCTCCTCTGTGGGAGCTGACTCTTCAGCTGCAGCTTGTGCAGCTTGAGCCTTTTTCTCTGCTACCTTTTTAGCAATTGCTTCTTTGACTTTCTTTTCTTCTTCAAGGTTCTTTGCTGCAGCAGCCTTTTTCTCTTCAGCTGCTTTCTTTTCTGCAGCTTCAGTAGCATTAGTCTTAGCTTGCTTCCAAGCATCAAACTTCTTTTCAGCAGTAGCTTCATCAAAAGCACCTTTCTTTACTCCACCGCGCAAATGTTTCATTAAATAAACACCTTCTCCTTTGAGAATGTTACGAACAGTGTCTGTAGGCTGAGCACCTGTTTCTACCCAATAAAGAGCCCGTTCGAAATTCAAATCTACAGTAGCAGGATTGGTGTTAGGATTATAAGTACCAATCTTTTCAGTAAATTTACCATCACGTGGTGCACGAACGTCAGCGATAACAATACTATAAAAAGCATAGCTTTTACGACCGCCACGTTGCAATCTGATTTTTGTTGCCATTTAATTTTTATTTTAAAGGTTTGAATTTTTAATGCTATTAGCCCGTAATAGCTCTGCAAAATTACAATAATTTAGCTGAATAAACAAGAAGATCAATATTTTAATTAATATAAAATCATATTTTCATTCTATAGTATAATATCTTTAACGTATATAGGCGGTTGGCTTCCAAAAGGCTGCATAGCATTTATAAAATAAATATATTGAAAATATGATAGACTATTTATATGAATATCTTTACTAATAATAAAATTATTATTAAGTAGATATTGACGCATTGTGCCATATAAAAGCGGATGAGCTGGTGTAAAAAGTCCATTACTGTTTTGCAATATTATATTAGCATAAGCACTATCTGTAAGAAACCCATTCTTTATTATAATAATATCATCAGTATTTGCATTGTGCAATAATGAATCCAGTTCTGTACGATTAGCATACTTATATTGGTAATTTATATTATTATTAATAATTAATTTTACAGTTTTGCGAATCTTAATAGTATATGGTATGAATTTAATTTCTTGTATCTTTTTATCATATACTATCCTGCATTTGAATACACCTTCTTTATAAGGATATGGTATTTTTATAGAAGAAAGATCTATTTTTTCATTATAATATGCTCTTAAAGTATTATTTACACGTTGTTGATGTAAATCTATATGTTGTAAAACCCCATTAACAAGACGTATTGTTTCTAAGAATTGTATCATATGATTGTAAGATATTATACTTTCATTCTATATGAGTTACTGTAATCTGCCTACCTTTAGTAGAAAAACTAATGTTATATTTTCCTCCTTTTTTATCTTTGTGAATATATGAGATATAAGCATCTTTTATTTTCCAACAAGTATCTTTTAGTGCATTTTTTTGTATTTGAGCTATAAATTTTTTATTTAGTATAGTATCAAGAGTAAGTATTGCTGTATAATTACCACTAGCAATATTTTCTTCATCTTCAGCAAGACTTAGAGTATCAGGTATAAAAACATTCTCTTTAGTAATACTATATTTGGGAAAATCCAATGAAGTAATATTTTTTAAATTTATATTAATATGATTTTTCGTTTTAATAGGAATAAATTTTGAAGCTTCTACGGTATCAGACAGAGGTATAGATGAAGTTATTTTTTTACGATTAAATATAATAATCAGTAATATAAAAATAACTAAAATAAGTAGTGATGAACTTATAGATTTTTTCTTCATGTCATAATTGTATATTTGAAATATTTAATGATAGATAAAATAGATATTTTTATCTAAGTTTTTTTAGTTAATTCATAAAGTTTTCTTTTAGCCTCAGGGTTATCTGGATATAATTCAAGTGCTTTTTTATAATTGTTTATAGCAGCTTCTTTAACACCCTCATACTCACAATCTTTCCCCATAAGTACATATTCCATAGAAAGCTTTTTAAGCAGTATTTCCTTATTCTGACGCTCTTTCTTTAACAATTCAAGCTCATTGTGCAAAAGGTTTATTATATTTAATTTTCTTCGTATATATCTTTGGATATTAGGACGCTCTATATCATATCTACTATGAATAGCCTTAAAAAAATTTTTAAGAAAGCTATCAAAATCCCTTTTATTAAAATCTTTTATAGCATCAACATATTCACGATCAGCTTTACTTTGCTTTAAAACCTGTGATATAATTTTGTTATTATTGAAATGACTTGCAAAATTGGAAACTTCGTTACATACAAAAACTTCATTACGACTAAGTGGCGTTTTAAGAGTAATACCTTCTAAAGAAGTACAACGTGAAAGGGCAACATATGCTTGTCCGCCAGCAAATACTCCATCACTAAAATCAATATTAACGTTATTAAAGGTGAGTCCTTGACTTTTATGAATAGTTATAGCCCAAGCCAGTTTAATAGGGAACTGTTTATAAGTGCCTATTTGCTCTTCTTCTATTTTTCTCTCTTTCTCATTAAACGTATAATGTACATTTTCCCATAGCTCACGTTGAACTTGTACTTCCTTTCCTTCTTCAACTATAACATATATTAACCCTTCTTCCTTATTAATGCCACTTATTATGCCTAATGTACCATTAACCCATTGATGATCTATATCATTTTTTATAAACATAATATGAGCTCCCTCTTTAATATTAAGCTCTATAGGAGTTGGAAGACTATTATCAGGAAACTCTCCTTTTATTTCACCAATAAAACTTGTAGGTAAACCAGAAAGCTTATTTAATTCCTCTTTGTTAATCCAATCTACTGTATCTCTTTTAGAAGAAAGAGTGATGGTAAAAGAAGATTTATTTTTAGAAGAATGTGAAAATGAAAAAGTTTTAACTCTTGAATTAATTATTTTAAAATCGTTTTCTGTGGCATTATTTGTTCGAAAATGATCAAGAATGGATATAAACTTCGGATCTGATTGACGATACACCTTATTAAGTTCGATACTTATTAGAGGATATTCACGAAAAATCTTAGCGTTGAAAAAGAAATTATTCGAGTAATAAGATTGCAAAAGGCGACGATCTTCTTCTTTAACAACAGGCTCAAGTTGATAAATATCACCCACTAGAAGAAGTTGCTTACCCCCAAAAGGTTCACGCATATTATGTGTATATACACGAAGCACTTTATCAATAAAATCTATTATATCTGCACGAACCATACTTATTTCATCAATAATAATAAGTTCTATCTCACGCAGAAGTTTTACTTTATCACTATTATATTTTAAAGTATTACGCAGCTGACTAATAGAATAACGCTGATCGTTAGGAAGAAGAGGATGAAAAGGTAATTTAAAAAAGCTATGTAAAGTACTCCCACCAACATTTATAGCCGCAATGCCTGTAGGCGCAAGTATAATACATTTTTTTTTAGTAGTTTGAGCAATATAGCGTAAGAATGTGGATTTACCTGTACCTGCTCTTCCTGTTAAAAATAAAGAGTTATGCGTAAATTGAATAATTTGAAGAGCATTTTGCAGTTCAGGATTATCCAAATCAATATCCAACATTGTTTTGCTTTTTAAATGTTCTTTACCCATTTTCTTTTTATATAATTATTAGGTCATAAAGAAAAAGTAAAATAAACAGATATATTTCTTTTTGTCGCCTTACCATTTATTTTTCTAACTCATATAATATTTATTAATTGTTTACAATAGATAGATTGACTTTTAAAACAAAGATTATAATAATATATATATTGTTACTATCCAAATTTAAAGTTTCTCTACTTTTGGTTTTTTAAGTTGTTTTATATTCGATTCTTCTATTGTTGATGAATTTTGCCTTTCTGGTGATGAGTTATGTTGTTCACCTTTAGAAGAAGTGGGCGACTCTGAAGTATTAGGATTATCTTCTATTTTATCTATATTATCCTCATCTTCTTCGTCTTGATTTTGCCGTTGCAAACGAGTAGTTCTAAGACTATCATAATCTACTTTTTTATGCTTTGGAATATAACGGGTACAAAAATATGCGGTAGAATCAATTCCCTCATCAGGATCAAGGTGCCATTTTGTATGATACTTTAGGAAACGTCTATCACGCATAAGGCTATAAATAAATTCTCCACAAATAGGTAATGCTGTTTTTGATCCTTGTCCAAGTGCACCTGTACGGAAATGTATACTACGATATTCTCCTCCTACCCAAGCACCTATTACGAGTTTCGGACTTACTGCCATATACCAGGCATCAGAGTGATTATTAGTTGTTCCAGTTTTACCTCCCCAGTCTGTATCATTAAAAATATAATTCTTAAGCGTCCGACTTGTTCCATTAGGATCAGTTAAAGTAGCCTTAAGCATTAATTGCATTAAATAGGCACTTTTATATGGAATAGCCTGAGTATGATTGCGCGGAGCCACATAAACTTCATTACCATCTTTATCTAAAATACGTGTAATGACAATAGGATCTCTATGTTCACCATAATTAGCTACAGTACTATAAGCATCTGTCATCTCTAATAAGTTAACATCACTTGCTCCTAAAGCTAATGAAGGCTCATCATCTAAAGGACTCTTAATACCCATATCCTGAGCAGTATGAATAATATTCTTTATACCCATTTCTTGTCCAAGACGAACAGCTATGGAATTAATGCTTTTAGCAAAAGCAAGATGAAGCGGTATTGAATCACCCGAAAAACGTCCATTAGCATTTGAAGGCCTCCACGTTTGCATCAACCCTGTTTTCTTATCTATTACTTGCATTGATATATATTCATCTCGACGTTTATCACAAGGAGTTAATCCTTGATTCATAGCTTCAGAATAAACAAATAATTTAAAAGTAGAACCAGGTTGTCGCTCTGCTATCACTTTATCATACTTCCATGTATTAAAGTCAACATCACCAACCCATGCCCGAACAGCTCTTGTATCTGGTTCCATTGCTACCATAGAACAATGCATAAAACGAACCATATATCTGATAGAATCCATTGAAGACATTCGTTTTTCTATTACACCTTTATCATAATCAAATAATTTTACATTATGAGGCTTATTGAGGTAATATAAGACACTATCCCTATTATTAGGATATTTTTGAACAAGATGTTTATAAAAAGGCTGCCGCTCTGCAATACTTTCTATAAAACCAGGAATGACATTTCCTTTCTCATCTCTCCATGGATCTTGATTTCCCCAATGCTGTTCAAACTCCTTTTGAATACGTTTCATCTGCTTACGGACAGCATCTTCTGCCATTTTTTGCATACGCGTATCAATAGTTGTATATATTTTCAACCCACTACTATATAGATCATAACCATTATCTTTACACCAATTTTCAAGATAATGAGCAACATAACCTCTAAAATACTGTGCTTTCCCAGCATAATTTTCTTCTACATGTATGTTAAGTTTTATAGGAAGTTTTATAAGTGCAGCATATTTATCACGACTCAACACATTATGTGTAACCATGTTATATAAAACAGTGTTGCGTCGCTTTAACGATTTTTTAGGATGGAGTAGTGGGCTATAATATGTAGTAGCCTTTAGCATTCCTACTAATGTAGCCACTTGGTCTGTAGTAAGATTAGCAGGATTAGTATCATAATAAGTGCGTGCAGCAGTTTTGATACCATAAGCATTATTACCAAAATCAACAGTATTAGCGTACATTGTAAGAATCTCTTTCTTGGAATATATCATTTCAAGCTTAATCGCTATTATCCACTCCTTGCTCTTCATGATGAGCATACGAATACCAGGTATATGCCCTAAAAGTCCTGTGGAATATTGTGTACGTACGCGAAACATATTCTTAGCTAATTGTTGCGTAATGGTAGAAGCACCACGTGCATCACTACGAGTAATGGCATCTTTTAAAGCACCACCAATACCCATAAAATCAATACCATGATGGCTATAAAAACGTTCATCTTCAGTACTTATAAGTGCTTTCCAAAAAATAGGATTAACATCTTTATATTTAACAGGGGTTCTGTTTTCTTTAAAATATTTACCTATTAGTACAGAGTCGGCACTATATATTTCAGAAGCAGCATATGTAGGTGGAGTTCTTATTTCAAAAAAACCTGGAGATTTGCCAAATAAACCTAAGAAATTTATATCTACCATTCCTAAAAATAAGAAAATGGAGACAATTAGTGTCATAAAAACTAATGCTATTTTTGTATACCAAGCCCTATTTTTATATAGGTGCGCATACCATGAAAAAAAGATCAAAAATCCTCTGATAGTTTTTTTTATAAAAATAAAAAATCTCTTCATATTATAAAGTGTAACACTATAAGTTTATTAATAACAAAGGTAATTATTATCTTAGTGTATTTAGTTTTTGGGTAATATAATTTAAGATTCCTTCAATATTATATGGAGTAAACCATTGTATTTCATTATCTTTATTAAACCATGTTAGCTGTTTTCGTGCATATCGTCGACTATTACTTTGTATTTTAAATATAGTTTCATCAAGTGTTGTTAGTCCATCTGCATATTGAAACATTTCTTTATATCCAACAGTATTGAGCGAATTTAAATATCGATAAGGATAAACTCTTAATACTTCTTTTTCTAATCCATCATCTATCATCTTTAAAACACGTTGATTAATACGGTTGTAAAGCTCTTCACGCTCTCTTTTTAATCCTATCTTAATAATATTAAAAGATCTTTTTTTTATAACATTTGTACGAAATGAAGAATAAGGTTTCCCCGTTTGAAAACATATTTCTAAAGCATGAAGTACGCGACGTTGATTTTTTTTATCAACAATAGAATAATATTCTGGGTCTAAATAATATAATTCTTTACAAAGATTATCAAGTCCTTCTTGAGCTAAACGAACAGTTAAAGATTTACGTATTTGTGGTAATACTGTAGGGATTTCATCTATTCCTTTACATACAGCATCTATATACATCATAGACCCTCCTGATAAAATAGTAATAGGGTCTAATGTTTGCTTCATATATTGAATAACATCATGTTCATATTTACTTGCAGAATAATAATCTGTTAGTTTTAAGTTTCCTACAAAGAGATGTTTAACTCTTGCTTGCTGAATAGGAGTAGGAGCCGCTGTACCTATTGGTATTTCGGAAAATAGTTGACGAGAATCAGCATTAAGAATGATAGCTTTAAAATATTCTGCTATCTGAATAGTTGTTTCTGTTTTACCAACTCCTGTGGGACCAGTAATTACTATTAATGTCTTTTTTTTCAAGTTTCTATTGCCGAATTATTCCACGTTCTGAATTAATTACAAAATCGATAATATACTGTATCTCATCTGTTATATCCATAGTATCCTTTATTTTTTGAATATTTTCATATTTGGTGCCAGTACTATATATTAAGCGATAAGCATTATGAATAGCTGTTATTTCATCATTACTATACCCTCTACGACGCAACCCTATGAGATTGATACCACAATATCTTACGGGGTCTTTACCTGCAATAATAAAAGGAGGAATATCTTGAGAGAAACGACTACCTCCTTGCACCATTACCCCACCACCAATATGACAAAATTGATGACAAAGAACAGCAGCCGAAATTATAGCACCATCATCAATTGTAACTTCTCCTGCAAATTTAGTGGAATTTCCTATTATACAATTAGATCCTATCTGACAATCATGGGCAATATGCATATTTTCCATTAAAAGATTATTACTACCAACAATTGTAGTTCCTTTAGAAGCTGTTCCTCTTGAAATAGTTACATTTTCGCGTATAGAATTATTATCCCCTATTTCACAAATGGTGTCTTCACCATTAAACTTTAAATCTTGTGGTTTAGTAGAAATACTTGCTCCGGCAAGTATCTCATTACCATTGCCTATACGTGCTCCATAATTAATAGTTACACTGTTTTGTAAATTGTTATTATTACCAATTATTGTATTACTATCAATATAACAAAACGGACCAATTATATTGTTATCACCAAGTTTTGCATCTGGGTGTATAAAAGCTAATGGACTAATTTTATTCATAGTAAGTATATAAAATTTAATTACTTGTTTTTTATAATTTGAGCTGTAAAAGATGCCTCTGTTACGACATTATCTCCAACAAAGGCATATCCTTTCATAGAACTTATACCATGCCTAACTGGTGCTAAAAGTTCAACTTTAAAAAGTAAAGTATCTCCAGGAACTACTTTTTGACGGAATTTAACATCATTTATTCTTAAGAAATATGTAGACCAACGTTCAGGCTCTTCTAATTGTGAAAGAACCAATAGTCCGCCACATTGCGCCATAGCTTCGACCTGTAAAACTCCAGGCATAACAGGTTCACTTGGGAAATGACCTTGAAAGAAAGGTTCATCACTTGATATATTCTTTAATCCAACAATAGTAGTGGACCCCATTGAAATGATTTTATCTATAAGCTGCATTGGATATCTATGAGGCAGTAACTCTTTTATACGTATATTATCCATTAACGGCTCTTTAGTTTGGTCATAATCAGGGGCTTGAATATCATGCTTTCTAAGCTCTTTACGCATGAGACGAGCAAACTTATTGTTTACAGTATGACCTGGACGCGTTGCTATTATCCTACCTTTAAGTGGTTTGCCTATTAAAGCCAAATCTCCTATTATATCAAGTAATTTATGGCGAGTACATTCATTATCCCATTTTAAAGGTTTATGTTGAATATAACCAATATTATTAGCATCGATATGAGGAACATGAAGCAAATCAGCTAACTGGTCCAATTTTTCCTGTTCCAAATGTTGTTCGTATATAACAATAGCATTATCTAAATCTCCTCCTTTTATTAGATTAGCTTGAAGTAAAGGTAAAATATCACGTACAAATACAAAAGTACGAGCCGATGATATTTCTTCTTCAAACTGGGAAATACTATCCAGTGTAGCAAATTGGCTACTAATAAATTTCGATTTAAATGAACACATTGTTGTTATAGAGAAGTCGTTGTCTGGAAGAATAGTGATAATAGAATCACCATCTTTTATCTCTATTTTCTTACGAATAATATAATAGTCTTTTGCTGCATTTTGTTCACTTAAGCCAACTTCCTTAATTTTCTGAACATACATAGCCGCAGAACCATCAAGTATAGGAAACTCAGGACCATTAACTTGTATTAAGCAGTTATCAACACCCATTGCATATATAGCAGCCATAGCATGTTCTATTGTACTAATACGCATATTTCCTTTAACTAGAACAGTACCACGTTGAGTTTCTTCTACATATTCTGCGACTGCATTAATAATAGGGTGACCTTCTAAATCAATACGTTGTATTTTATATCCAGTATTTTCAGGAGCAGGATTGAAAGTTACTGTAAGATTTAAACCTGTGTGAAGCCCCTTTCCAAATAAGGAAAAACTACCTTTAAGAGTTTTCTGCTTTACTGTTTCCATTTATAAGTGTGTTATTTCTGTTTTTTTAATTTTTCTATTTCCTTTTGTAAAGCACTTAATTGCTTATACATTTCAGGTAACTGTTTAAAAATAGCTTGAGACTTAAAGTAATTACGTTGTGGCATAGGTGGAGTGCCTATTAATTGTTGATTATCTTTTAATTTGCCAGGTACTCCTGATTGTGCTCCTAAAAAGACTTTATTTCCTATAGTTATATGTCCAGAGATACCTACCTGTCCACCAAACATACACCATTCTCCTACTTTTGTAGAACCAGCAATACCTACCTGCGCACTCATTACAGTATTTGCACCTATATCATTATTATGAGCTATTTGTATAAGATTATCAAGCTTTACACCTTTATGAATATACGTACTTCCCATGGTTGCTCTATCTATACAAGTATTTGCACCTATTTCTACATCATCTTCAATAGTTACTATACCAATTTGTGGTATCTTATCATAGCAATTATTATCAAAATTAGGAGCAAAACCAAACCCATCAGCTCCTATAACGCTCCCAGAATGAATAATAATATTATTACTTAATTTACAATTATTGTAAATAGTAACATTAGGATATATAATACAATTATCACCCAAAGATGTTTCATCCATTATTGTTACATGTGGATATATCATTGTATTATCCCCTAACACAACATTATCACCAATATAAGCAAAAGCACCTATGTATACATTTTTACCAACTTTTGCTGTAGGAGATACAAAAGCCAAAGGATCAATACCTTTCTTTTTAGGCTTCATCTTATCATATAGTTGTAAAAGCTTTGCGATGCAATCACGGGCATTATCTACTTTTATTAATGTAACATCAAATGGCTTATTTATTTCAATAGATTTATCTATTAAAACTACAGATGCCTTTGTTGTATAAAGATAATGAGTATATTTTGGATTAGATAAAAAAGAAATACTTCCCTTTTTACCTTCTTCTATTTTGCAGAAATCATTGATGATAACATTTTCATCTCCTTCAACCTGTCCTTGAATAAACTGTGCTATTTGTTTTGCAGAAAATTCCATGCTATATATTATAATTATTTATAATGCAAAGATAGATAAATTTTATTAAAATCATTGATAACATAAATAATATTTCATTATTTTTCTTAGAAATAGAATTAAGAATATAGTCGTCCAAAGTCAACTTTTTTTGTGATATAATTCTATTTTATTATTATAAATGTTACTACTATTATATTCATAAGAAGTACTCAAAATATTTAAATAACAGTTCCTTAAACTATATATATATACAATATATTCAAATCATATTTCTTAATTCTATATAATGCTTAAAGATCCATGAGTGACCTTTTGCTAAAAAATTAGTAAGTTCAGCAAAAATTAAAAGAAAAGCTATAGTCAAAATAATAAATATAAAACTAAAAATAAAAAAAATCCACAAATCTCCATTCTTATATTTTTCTTGTATCTTAATTAAAAAGAAAGAGGATCTAGCTACAATTTTTGATGTAGTTTTAGCTGCTTCTTTTATTATCAAACTAGTTTGAGAAGATGTATTGGACATTTGTTTAGAAATGTAAATTGATTTATCTTGCTTAGTTTGTGATAAATCTTTAGAAGCCATAGCAAGTAATTTACTTTTTACTTCTGGGATGTTTTCTTTTTGAGATTCTATATTAGTAATATTTACCAATGGAACGACCTCTCTTGCTGTTGTATAAAAAGGAGCAGGTTTGTCGAAACTATATTCTAAGATAACCCCACAATATGGACATCGAAATTTATTTTTACCATATTTTTGGGTTTCTGCAGCAAATATATTGCCACATGTTGAGCATTTTACTTTACATTTCATAATACTTACAAAAGTATAAAAAATAAATGAAAATTTAATCTGAACTATAAAAAATAGCATTCTTTATTAATATGTACCTTCCATTATAGTTTTTTTTAGAATATAGAATAAATAATAAAAAGAACCATATTCTTATATATTAAGAATACAGTTCTATTTCTTATAAAATAGCAAAACCTTAGCTTAACTTAAAATAAAGGCAATAAAAATAAAAGTAGAACTTAAAATACTTATCCCAATACCACTTAAGCCAAAATTATATATGATAATATATTTTATATAAGATATTGATTTGAAATACTTTCATTATTTACTACACGGCGTATTGTCTCAGCAAACATATCTGCAACAGAAATCTGCTTTACCTTGGAACAGCGATCAGTATAAGGTATAGAATCTGTAAAAACTATTTCGTCTAGAGAAGATGCTTCTACACGCTCAGTAGCAGGTCCTGACATTACACAATGAGAGGCAAGAGCACGAACGCTCGTAGCACCAGCTTCTTTCATTATATCTGCAGCTTTAGTAATGGTACCAGCAGTATCTACCATATCATCAACAATAACTACATTTTTATCCTTAACATCACCAATTATTTGCATAGTAGCAATAACATTTGCTCGTGCTCGTGTTTTGTTGCATAACACTAGTGGGCAACCTAAATATTTAGCATAAGTATTAGCACGTTTAGAACCACCCACATCAGGGCTTGCTATAACCAAATTATCAAGCTTTAAACTTTGTACATAAGGCAATAATACTCCACTAGCATAGAGATGATCTACTGGAACGTTAAAGAAACCTTGAATTTGATCTGCATGAAGATCCATAGTTATTAAACGATCAATACCTGAAACACTTAGAAGGTCAGCTATTAACTTTGCACCAATACTTACACGTGGCTTATCCTTCCTATCTTGACGAGCCCAACCAAAATAAGGTATTACTGCTATAATCTGACGGGCAGAAGCACGCTTAGCTGCATCTATCATTAACAAGAGTTCCATAAGATTATCAGAATTAGGAAAAGTGCTTTGTACTAAAAAAACATCCTTACCACGAATGCTTTGCTCATACGAAACAACAAACTCACCATCAGAGAAGCGAGTCATAACTAAGTTTCCTAATGGACAACCTAAACTTGTGCATATTTTCTCTGCGAGATATCTCGTTTTTGTACCAGAGAAGACCAAAAAAGAGTTATTTTTACTCATTTTATTTATATTATATAAATGTAAAAGATTTGTTCTATATGTGATTTCTTTATATACTCATAAAAAGTTAAACAAAAAATATAATAATATAAAGAAAAGGAATGATATGTTTTGAGAAAAGAATATATTCATAAATCTCATCAAAGGAAAAATAATTCCCCATTTTTTCTCAATATAATATGTGGATATAGTCATTACGACTAGCTTCATACCTTGATAATTTATTATACTAAAAATATAAACAATAGCAATATATATTTACTAAAAACTATTTTTATAATGCAAAGGTAAATATATTTTCCTGAAATTACAAATAAATGAGTATTTTTGCAAGCATGAAGATAAACTCAACTACTTTTAAAGAGCTGACTAAACCTATGTATGTGCTCGAAGAAGATAAATTACGCAAGAATTTATCACTTATTGCAAATATTGCAAATAAAGCATCTGTGGAAATTATTTTAGCTTTTAAAGCATACGCTTTATGGAAAACTTTTCCTATTTTCAGAGAATATATTAATGCTACTACAGCTTCATCTTTAAACGAGGCTCGTTTAGGTTTAGAAGAATTTGGAACCCCTTGTCATACTTTTTCTCCTGCGTACACAGATTATGAGATAAAAGACATTGTAAAATGCTCCTCTCATCTTACTTTTAATTCTTTTCAGCAGTATGAACGCTATCATTTAAAAGCAAGAGTTTATAATAAAAAAATCAGTCTTGGGATTCGAGTTAATCCTGAATATTCTGAAATAAAGACATTATTATATAACCCTTGCGCTCCTGGTACAAGATTTGGAATATTAGCAAAAAATATTCCTGAAAAATTGCCTTCAGATATAGAAGGATTTCACATTCATTGTCACTGTGAAAATGGAAGTGATGTTTTTGAACGAACATTAGCACACATAGAAGAAAAATTTGCTATTTGGTTTTCACAATTAAAATGGATAAATTTTGGTGGTGGACATCTTATGACACGCGCAAATTACGATATAGATAAGCTGATAGACATATTACAAGGCTTTCATAATCGTTATCCATGGTTAAAAGTAATTTTAGAGCCTGGTAGTGCTTTTGGTTGGCAAGTAGGTACACTTGTATCGCAAGTAGTAGATATTATAGAAGATAGAGGATATCGTACTGCAATTCTTAATGTTAGTTTTACTGCCCATATGCCTGATTGCTTAGAAATGCCTTATAATCCTATTGTGCGTGGTGCAGAGACGCAACCTAATAGCGGAAAGACAACAGATCCTTTTACTTATAGATTAGGTGGAAATAGCTGCCTTAGTGGTGATTGGATGGGTAATTGGAAATTTGATCATAAACTACAAATCGGAGAAAATATTATTTTTGAAGATATGCTTCATTATACTACTGTAAAAACAAATACATTTAATGGAATTTCACACCCAGCAATAGCCTTACTTCACAGTAATAAAGATTTAGAAATACTTCGTACATATAGCTATGAAGATTATAGAGACAGAATGGATTAATGGCATATCTTTTGCTATAATATGATATGAGAATATTAATATACAAATATAGATTATTATGGCATTTATAGATTATTACAAAATACTTGGTGTAGATAAAAATATACCACAACAAGATGTTAGAGCTGCTTATCGTAAACGTGCTAAACAATTTCATCCTGATCTACACCCCAACGATCCAAAGGCTAAAGCTAAATTTCAAGCCTTAAACGAGGCATATGAAGTAATTGGAGATCCACAAAAAAGAGCACAATACGATAAATATGGAGAACAATGGAAAGATGTCGGCGGATTTTCAAATAGTAAAGATTCTGGATTTAATGAGTCTAGCAAAGATTATAGTAATCCTTTTGCTAACTTTGATTTTAGCACCTTTAACACTAGTAGGGGAGGGGGCTTTAGTAGCTTCTTTCAAGATCTATTTGGCAGTGGACGAATTAAGCAAGAAAACTATAGCTCTTCTATGTTTAATGAAAATATGGCAAAACCAATTAATGGAAATATAGAACAACAAGTTAACATTGATTTATTTACTGCTCTTTTAGGAGGTGATGTTATTATCAGGTTACCAAATGGTAGGAAGGCTAAACTAAAGATAAAAGAAAGTACACAGAATGGGACTAAAGTACGACTACGTGGAAAAGGAAAAAATATAGGTAATGGAATTATAGGAGATTTTATTATAACTTACCACGTTAAGTTGCCTGAAAATCTTACAGAACATCAGAAAGAATTATTTTTGCGCGCTAAAAATGAAAAATAATAAATTCTCTTTTGAAACAAAATAGTTATTATACAATATATTTAATAATAGATTAATAATAACTATTTCATTTATGTAAAAGAGATTTTATTAGAGAGAAGTATAAATTGTTTATCTTTATTTAAGTAATAAAATTATATTTTTCAACTTTTTATATATCATATATACGTTTTAATTGGTGAATCTAATATAAAATGTGGATTATCTTTGTCACCATAATGTCTTTCATAAACAAATCCATTGTATTCGAATTTTAAAAGTTGAGAGATTGTATTTATTTTATTTTTAATAATATAATTAGTCATAGCACCACGACAACTTTTAGCATACATACTTATTATTTTAAGTTTAGAGCCTTTATTTATCATAAATAAAGGCTTAATTACATGCACTTCGCTTAATATTCGTTTCCAATCAAAAAGATGTTGGAATTCTTCTGTAGCCAGATGTAAGAGAATGCCATCATCTTTTTTTACTTTGTCTATTAAAAAGTCTGTAAGTAAAGGCTTCCAATATGCAAAAATATTAGAAAAATTAGTTGATTTTAAAACAACATTACCCTCTAAACGATAAGGATGAATATTATCTAAAGGGCGTAGTATACCATATAAAAAGCTTAATATAAATAAGTGCTTCTGTGCGTATATCAAGTTATCTGTAGTTAGAGAGTCAACCTTAAGACATTTATATACCTGTCCATAATAAGCAAAAATTGCTGGGAGACATGCATATTGGTTCATAAAGTCTTGATAACGCAATTTATTTTCTAAAGCTATATTTACACTACATTTTAATAAATTTGTTAATTCTTCTATAGTATATTCACTTAATTCTCTAGCAAGAGTTTGAGCCTCCTTTAAAAATATAGGAATAGAATTTATTGAAGCGGCTAAAGATGTTTCACTCTTCATAATTTTAGCTGAAGCTAATAGTATTTGCATAAAATTTTCAGTATTTTAGTCCCATATTATAAAGTATAAAGCTATAAATATCTGCTTGTTCTTCTAATTGTTTTGACAAAGGTTTACCGCCTCCATGACCTGCATTTGTATCTATACGTATAAGAGTAGGTGTGCTACCAGCATTTGCAGCCTGTAAAGCTGCAGCAAACTTGAAAGAATGAGCTGGTACAACACGATCGTCATGATCAGCTGTAGTTATAAGAGTAGCTGGATATGATATACCTTTTTTAATATTATGAAGAGGAGAGTATGATTTTAGGTATAAAAACATTTCTTTGGAGTCTGCACTTGTTCCATAATCGGAAGCCCAATTCCAACCTATAGTAAATTTATGATATCTAAGCATATCCATTACACCTACTTGCGGGATACATACTTTATAAAGCTCTGGACGTTGTGTCATACAAGCACCTATGAGTAATCCTCCATTAGAGCCTCCTTGAATAGCAAGTAAATCCTTATTAGTATATTTAGCTTTAATAAGATATTCTGCTGCAGATATAAAATCATTAAAGACATTTTGTTTATTCATCTTTGTGCCTGCAAGGTGCCATGCTTCGCCAAATTCATTTCCACCACGTAAACATGCCATAGCATATATCCCCCCATTCTCAATAAAAGGCAGTCGAACAAAAGAAAATGAAGGAGTCAAAGAAATGCCAAAACCACCATATGCATAAAGAAGAAGAGGATTTTTAGCATTGCGTTTTAATCCTTTTTTATAAGTTAAAAAAACGGGTACTTTTGTCCCATCCTTACTTGTAATATATATTTGTTCTGTAATAAATTTAGTCTTATTAAACTTTATATTAGGTGCAGTATATATTTTGCTTGTATTTTTATTAATATCGTATTTGTAAATACTTGTAGGCTCTGTAAAAGATGTAAAAGAATAAAATATCTCTGGTCGATAAAAATCGCCACTAAAACTAACACTTCCTAAACTAGGAAATTTTATTTCTCTAAGCAGCTTTCCATCGATTGAATATAAATATGAATGACTACAGGCATCTTGTATATATGTGATAATTAATTGTTTATCTGCAAAAGTAACATCTTCTAAAACATTCTTACTTGCAGGGATAATAGTTTTCCACTCCGTTTTACTAAGATGATGAATATCAGTAACAACCAATTTGTTAGTTGGAGCTTTTTCATCTGTTAGTATATATATATTATCTCCAATTGTTTTAATAGGATTACATTGCACATCTAAATTAGCATTAATCTGAATAAATTGACTATCTTTTTGTTTAAGATTACGTACATAGAGCCCATTTCCCTGTCCAGCACCACTCTCTGTTAAAAACATCATCGTTTCATCTTCATTAATACTTACTGTATAAAAACGCATTGGATGTTCTGGATTTTGATAAAACAAAACATCATCAGATTGTGGAGTACCTATTTTGTGATAAAAAATCTTTTGAACAGAATTTATATTGCTTAAACCATTACCTTGTTTAGGACTATCATAAGCAGAATAATAAAATCCATCACCAAGCCATGAAGCATTAGAAAACTTTGACCACTTTATATGATCCTTAAGAAGTTTACCTGTATTAGTATCTATAACATAAAATTCTTGCCAATCACTGCCATTACGAGAAATAGCATATGCTACATATTTTCCATTATTGGAAAAGTTGACGCTTTTTAAAGCAACAGTACCATCTGTAGAAAATTTATTTGGATCAATAAATACTTGAGCTTTTTTTTCATCACCTAACTTATCCATAACGTATAATACGCTTTGATTTTGTAGCCCATTATTAAGATAAAAGTACCATTTTTTTGTATGTTTATTATACCATGGAAAGGAATATTTCTCATAATTAGCAAGTTCTTTCATCCTTTTTAATATTTTTCCACGAAATGGTATCTTAGACAGATATCTTGATGTTATACTATTTTCAGCCTTTACCCAATTAATAGTAGCTTTAGCAGTATCATTCTCTAATGGACGATAAGGATCTAATACTTCGATGCCAAAATATTTATCCATAGTTTTATCAGATGGAGGTGTAGGATAATTAATCTTCTGAGCCATAAGAAAAGTAGGTGATATTAATGCTATCATACCTATGATTATTTGTTTTTTCATAATATACTTTCTTTATACCATTTAAAAATATTATTTATGCCTTGTTCTATTTCTATTTTATGAGTCCACCCCAAACTATGCAATTTCGTTACATCTATAAGTTTTCGTGGAGTCCCATTTGGCTTTTTTATATCCCAAACTATATCTCCTTCAAACTTAATAACCTTTTTAATAAGATAAGCTAAAGACTTAATAGATATTTCTTTACCTGTACCTACATTTATATGGCAATTTCTAATTTCACCAAGAGAAAGAATAGCACCTCCACGATTAGAACTATTGTTTCTATCTATAGCTCCATTTGTTTTTGTCCCATAAAAAGTACTTGAATATTTTTCTATTCCTATAATATCTTTAAAATCTACATTTAATAATATATGTACACTGGCATCTGCCATATCCTCACTCCAAAGAAATTCACGCAGCGGACTGCCATCTCCCCAAAGTGTTACTTTATTATTTTCTATACCATAAAAAGATAATGCTTTTATTATACGCTCTTCAGAATTATTTCCATCTATATTTTCTTTACCTATAATATTTTCTAAGCTATTAACAGGTGTGATAGGACGTTTATCCATATCTTTACGAATGGCTTCCCAGTTATTATCATAAAGTAATTTTGCTAAATATATTTTACGTATAATTCCTGGAATGACATGTGAATTTTCAAGATGAAAATTGTCATTAGGACCATATAAATTAGTTGGCATTACTGCTATATAATTAGTTCCATATTGCAAATTATAGCTTTCACACATTTTTAGTCCTGCTATTTTAGCAATAGCATATTCTTCATTAGTATATTCTAATGGAGAAGTAAGCAGACTTTCCTCTTTAATAGGCTGTGGAGCATTTTTAGGATATATACATGTGCTACCTAGAAATAATAATTTCTTAACTTTGTTAATATAGGAACTTTCTATAACATTACATTGTATCTTCATGTTTTGCATGATGAAATCAGCTCTATACAATGAATTTGCAATAATACCGCCAACAAAAGCTGCAGCAAGAACTACAGCATCAGGCTTTTCTTTTTCAAAAAATTGAGCTACTGCTGATTGATTTGTTAGATCAAGCTCTTTATGACTTCGCCCTATAAGATTATTATATCCACGTGCTTTGAGATTTTTCCATATTGCTGATCCTACTAAGCCTTTGTGCCCAGCAATATAGATTTTTGCACTTTTATCCAACTCTGACATTTATTATATCTTACTTTACAATTCCCTTTTCCAAATATTCCTCTAAATTCGTACGCACTCTTTCTGCTACTCCTTCTGAAGCTACTTTTGCCATATCGCTATCTACCATAATATTTACAAGCTCCTCAAAAGAAGTACTATTAGGATTCCAACCCAATCTGTTTTTTGCTTTAGTTGGATCTCCTAAAAGATTAACAACGTCTGTAGGACGATAAAAATCTGGACTAACTTCTACTAATACTTTACCCGTATTTTTATCTATTCCTTTCTCTTCTAAACCTTTACCTTCAAATTTTAATTCTATGCCAACACGTTTAAAAGCATAATAACAAAACTCTCGTACACTATGCTGAACACCCGTTGCTATAACAAAGTCTTCTGGCTGTTTTTGTTGTAATATTAGCCACATACACTCAACATAATCTTTAGCATATCCCCAATCGCGAAGAGAACTAAGATTCCCTAAAAGCAGCTTATCTTGTTTGCCTTGTTTTATTCTAGCTGCAGCAAGTGTTATCTTTCTTGTTACAAAAGTTTCACCTCTACGTTCACTTTCATGATTAAATAAAATACCAGAACAACAATACATATTATAAGCTTCACGATATTCTCTTACTATCCAAAAACCATACAACTTAGCTACTGCATATGGGCTATAAGGATGAAATGGAGTATTTTCATTTTGTGGTATTTCCTCAACTTTACCATAAAGCTCAGACGTAGAAGCTTGATAAATTTTACATCGTTGTGTAAGTCCTAATTGACGAACAGCTTCTAATATTCTTAAAACACCAACAGCATCCACATCTGCGGTAAACTCTGGTGAATCAAAACTAACCTGGACATGACTTTGGGCAGCCAAATTATATATTTCGGTAGGCTTAACCTTACCTATAACCATTAATATACTCATTGAGTCGCTAAGGTCTGCATAATGTAGATGAAAATGAGGTTTACCTTCTAAATGGGCAATTCTTTCTCGAAAATCGACAGACGATCTGCGGATTGTGCCATGAACATCATAACCTTTAGACAATAATAATTCAGCTAAATATGATCCATCTTGTCCTGTTATACCAGCTATGAGAGCTACTTTATCCATAAATATACCTTAATTAAAAGTTTAAAATAATCTTTACTTCATGCAAAAATACAAAAGCTTTCCCGATTATACAAATAAAAAGGATATGAGATATATAGCGCGTAGTCAGCCAGCAAGGTAAAATTACAAAATGTGTTTAAAGAATTAGCACTTAGGTGTAGAAAAGCTTAATTTTTCTCTCCTTTTGTTTATTTCCAAAAGTTGCATTTCTTAATTGAACTTACGACTGACGGTTGAATCTACGGCTTTAGTTTTAAAACTATAAAAGTGCTATATTTAAAAAAAATAGCGTAATTTTGCATTCATAGATTTTCGTTTGGGATAAATATTTTTTAGAAGGCTTAATATATATAAAAAGAGTGGATTCATTAAGAAGAATTTTCAGAATAGGCATTGGTCCATCAAGTAGTCACACGATGGGACCAAGACGTGCTGCTAAGATTTTTAGTAAAAAACATACTGATGCACATCGTTTTGAAGTAACATTATATGGTAGTTTGGCTGCAACAGGTAAAGGGCATATGACGGATATTGCTGTTATAAAGCCTTTAGAGGTTATAGCTCCTGTAGACCTTAAATGGCTTCCTAAGACATTTTTACCTTATCACCCTAATGGCCTGTTATTTCGTTCATATGACGAGAACGATAATATTACCGATGAATGGACGGTGTATAGTGTAGGGGGAGGAGCTCTTTCGGAAGGTAAGGGCGAGAATGATATGTTTAAAAACAGTCCTGTTTACAAGCTCAATACTATAAAGGAAATTCAGCGATGGTGTGAATCTACCGGTAGAGGATATTGGGAATATGTAGACCAATGTGAGGATGAAGGCTTTTGGGATTATTTACGTGAGGTTTGGGCAGCTATGAAAGATTCTGTGGAAAGGGGGTTGGATACAGAAGGAGCTTTACCCGGTCCATTAAAATTAGCACGTAAAGCATCTACTTATTATGTTAAAGCTCGCTCTTATAAAGCATCATTGCAGAGTAGGGGATTGGTGTATTCTTATGCATTAGCTGTCAGTGAGGAAAATGCGAGTGGAGGCACTATTGTTACAGCTCCCACTTGTGGTGCTTCAGGTGTGCTTCCTGCAGTATTGTACCATTTATCAAATGGTCATAATTTTACAGAAACTAAGATATTACATGCTTTAGCCACTGCGGGAATATTTGGTAATGTTGCCAAATATAATGCTTCTATCTCAGGTGCAGAGGTGGGTTGTCAAGGCGAGGTAGGTGTAGCTTGTGCCATGGCATCGGCAGCATCGTGTCAGCTTTTTGGAGGAAGTCCGGCACAGATAGAGTATGCAGCAGAAATGGGGTTAGAACATCATTTAGGAATGACCTGCGACCCTGTGTGTGGATTGGTGCAAATACCTTGTATAGAGCGTAATGCCTTTGCTGCTTGTCGTGCTTTAGATGCTCAGCTATATGCTACCTTTAGTGATGGAATGCATCATGTGTCATACGACCGTGTAATAGAGGTCATGAAGCAGACAGGTCATGATATACCATCTTTATATAAAGAAACAAGTACAGGAGGGTTAGCAAAAAATTATGAATATTAGTTTAAGCAAAAAGCTTAATAAGTAGTAAAAGAAAAGTGTCAAGCTTGTTTGTTATTCTCAAGTTTGACACTTTTCTTTTCTCTTTATATATAATAAAACTTATGCTAACATGTTATAGAGATATTTTATATATCTCATTTAGGTTTTTGCATGTATTTTTTTGCTGGAAACAGATGTCCTTTTTTAAAAACTTCTAACGATCTTTTTATAGTAGGATCATTTAAGTTGATAAACTGTATCCACGCTGTTTCGTCTAACATATTATATATTATGCGACTATTTATATAGTTTTCTAATAGCGAATGCGATTTTTTTATCATACGATTTCTACGCTTTAACCCATTTTTGTTAGCGTATGAAGCAAAATCCTCTACTAAGTTTTGTTTGTTAAGATAGTTAGCAAGTGAATGCATATTATTATATTTAGCCAGTATAGGGCGATATTTATCTGTATATTTGAAAGTATACTGAAGTATTAATCCGCTTGTAGCAGCCTCTTTATAATAAGATGTAAAATTAAGAGTATCTTCAGGCACAAAAATATCGGGTGTTATTCCTCCACCTCCATACACTTTTCTGCCAAGGAAAGTGTGATATACTGGCCCAACATGCTTTATGCTATCTTGTGAGAAGAACTCTCCATGTAGGTAACGTGAAAGTATATCCTGCTGGTAATCGGCATTATCTCCCGGCTTAAATGGCTTTTGAATGCATCTTCCAGATGGTGAATAGTATCGAGCTATGGTCAGACGAATCATGCTTCCATCAGGGAATTGGATTTGTTGTTGTACTAAGCCTTTTCCAAACGAGCGACGCCCCACGATTGTTGCGCGGTCATTATCTTGCATAGCTCCGGCAAAAATTTCTGCAGCAGAGGCTGTACCTTCGTTAATAAGCACAACCATTGGCGTTTTTTGATATGCTCCCTTACCATTACTTCTATATTCCTGTCGTGGGCTTTTCCTACCTTGTGTATATACTATTAAGCGGTTTTTAGGTAGAAACTCATTTGCCATTTGCACAGCAGTTTCTAACAATCCTCCACCATTATCGCGCAGATCTATAACAATGTTTTTTGCGCCCATAATATATAAGTTTTGTAAAGCTGCAAGCATCTCGGCGTAAGTGCGTTCGCCAAAGCTTTTTATACGAAGATAACCTATAGAGTCGTTAAGCATATAAAAGGAAGAAACACTTTTCACTGAAATATCTCCACGCGTTACGGTAATATATTTTATATTATTACTACCATAACGCTTTATTCCTAATCTCACTTTAGAGTTTTTAGGACCCTTTAAGCGATGCATAGCTTCTTCATTGGTAACAACTTTTCCCACAAAACTTTTTCCGTCGATATTAACTATTTTATCGCCAGAGAGAACACCTGCTTTGTCAGCAGGACCATCTTTTATTACATTTTGGACACGAATGGTATCTTGCCGAATAGTAAACTCTATACCTACGCCTGAAAACGATCCTTTTAAGTCGTCTGTGGCTGTTTGTACGTCTTTTGCACTTATGTATACGGAATGAGGGTCAAGCTCTGCAAGTATTTGTGGTATGGCCTTGTCCACAAGGTCATTTATATTTACAGAGTCTACATACTGATCGTCTATAATATGTAGTAGGTTGTTCAATCGATTGCTACCACTGTTTATTATATTAAGACGATTACCAGCAAAGTGATTTGTGTAAAAAGTTCCAATAAGTATTCCTATTACTACACAAAGTGCCAGCCAAAGTGGCATAAATCGGTTGTTTTTGTGTTGCCCCATAACTAATACTAATGATATATATAATGTTGTTATTCTTCTTTATTTTTCTCAAAATCTATTTTTACGACCTCTATATTTGCACGTTGTAAAAGGTCTATACCGTCAGTAAGACGATATTTTTCAGCGTACACTATTCGTTTTATTCCTGCCTGAATAATGAGCTTAGCACACTCTATGCATGGGGCATCTGTAACATAAATAGTAGCTCCTTCGCTGTTATTACCACTTCGTGCTAACTTTGTAATAGCATTAGCTTCAGCGTGTAACACATAAGGCTTTGTAACATTGTTGTTATCCTCACATACGTTTTCAAACCCACTTGGTGTGCCATTGTATCCATCGCTGATAATCATCTTGTTTTTAACTACTAACGTACCCACTTTGCGACGTTGACAATACGAGTTTTCTGCCCAAATGCGAGCCATGCGTAAATATCTGCAGTCAAGACTATGTTGTTTTTTATCCATATTTTTTGTGATATAGCTTTTATAAGAAGTGTAAATAATATTTTAGTTATACATTATTTATCTTAATGCCATTGCGCTTTAGAAGAGCTTTTATTGTAGGCTCTTGCCCACGAAATCTTTTATAAAGAGTCATGGGGTGTTCTGTTCCTCCTTTTGAGAGAATATTATCTCTAAAGCTTTTTGCTACATCTTTATTAAATATCCCATGTTCTTTAAACATACTAAAAGCATCAGCATCTAATACCTCTGCCCACTTATAGCTATAATATCCAGCAGAATAACCACCTGCCATAATATGAGAAAACTGTACGGTCATACAAGTTTCAGGTAGCTGTTTACCGATAATAGCTTTTTCCCAAGCTTTCTTTTCAAAGGGGATAATGTCCTCACAGAAAGGCTCTTCTTGGGTGTAGTAAGCCATATCTAAAAGCCCAAAGCTAACTTGTCTAAGGCAAGCAGAGGCAACATTATAATTGCGGCTTGCTGTTATCTTTTCTATTAAGCTGTCAGGTATAGGTTCACCTGTTTGGTAATGGAAGGCAAAAGTGCGAAGAAAATCTTTTTCAACAGCAAAGTTTTCCATAAATTGTGATGGCAATTCTACAAAGTCCCACCAAACATTAGTGCCTGATAAGCTTTCAAAACGGGTATTAGCAAACATTCCGTGAAGCGAATGCCCAAACTCGTGTAGGAACGTTTCCACCTCACTTAGGCGAAGAAGAGCAGGCTTTTCTTTAGTAGGTTTGCTAAGATTCATTACCAAAGAGGCGTGTGGGCGATGATTTTTCCCATTTTTATCTATCCACTGTCCTTGATATTCTGTCATCCAAGCACCATCACGTTTTCCTTTGCGAGGAAAGAAGTCTACATAAAGAACGGCAAGATAAGACCCATCTTCATCATAAACTTCATATGGCTTAACATCGGGGTGATAAACAGGTATGTTTTTGTTTTCTTTAAAGGTTATGCCGTAAAGCTTAGTAGCAAGATTAAAAACTCCTTTGATAACGTTATTTATCTCGAAATATGGTCTAAGCTCTTCAGGGTCAAAGTTGTATTTTTTCAGCTGTAGCTGATGAGAATAGTAAGCAACGTCCCATGGCTGCATTTCAAAGGATTGCCCTTCTTTTTCTTTTGCAAGCGCTGTAATTTCAGCTTCTTCTTTAATAGCCGTAGGCTTATAAGCCTCTATTAAGTCGTTAAGCATTTTATAAACGTTTTCTACTTTTGCTGCCATGCGATATTTCATGACATAGTCGGCATAAGTCTTATAACCTAAAAGCTGTGCCATCTCTCTACGCACGTTTACCAATTGTTTGCAGACGTCAAAGTTGTTTTCTTTATTATCTTTAGTACAAATGGTATTTCGTGCCATGTATATTTCTTTTCTAAGCTCTCTATCTTTGCAATATGTTATAAAAGGGCTATAACTTGGCATATCTAAGGTAAACACCCAGCCATCAAGGTTGCGCTCTTTAGCTGCTTCTAAGGCTGTTTCTAAGGCTGTTTCAGGAAGTCCATGCAGCTTGTTTTTATCTGTAATATGCAAGGAGTAAGCTTTGTTTTCCTTTAAGACGTTTTGTGAAAACTGCAATGATAGCATGCTGGCTTTTTCTGTTAGCTTACGAAGGGTTTCTTTGTCTTTATCATTTAACAAAGCACCACTTCTTACAAGCCCGTCATAGCTGTTTTCTAATACTCTCTGTTCTTCAGAGGTAAGTGTTCCATGATGGTCGTAAACGTATTTTATACGTTCAAATATTTTAGGATTAAGGCTAATATCGTTAGAGTGCTTAGTAAGCATCGGACTTATCTTTTGTGCTAAAGCGTCCATCTCGTCATTGGTTTCTGCGCTTAAAAGATTAAAAAACACACTTGTTACTCTGTCTAATAAGTCGTAATAGTGTTTGCGCTGTTCGTCTTCATCTTCATGCACTATAGTGTTATAGAAGGTAGGCTCTTCTGGGTTATTAAGCATTTTTTCTATCTGCTCATTATCTCTTCTTATGCCTTCTATAATGGCTTCTTCATAGTCGTCAATTGTTATCTTATCGAAAGGTGCTGTTTCGTGTGGAGTACCATAGGGTAAAAAGAAAGGATTTACGTGTTTTCCTTTCTCTTTTATATTATTATTCATATTCTCTTCTTTTTATATTATTATTTCTACAAAGTTAAAAAGAAAAAGAGAAACACCTTAATATAATGGTTTGTTTTTAACGCAATTTTTCTAATAAAGGTATACTTATCACGCCACGTGTGTTGTTTAATAAGCCTTTTGCTTTAAGCCGACTAAGCATTTTTGATATGTTTAGTCTGCTTTCGTGTATTTCACAAGCTAAATCTGTCATTTTAATGTGTATAACCTTATGCCCTGACTGTATGATGCAACGGTTTCTCACAAACTGTATAAAGGCCTTTTCTATCGTTTCTGGTTTACGTCCCCAAGGCAATTTACCTGAATGTTGCGCTTTTATAGAAATCAAATTAATAAAATTAAGGCGAAAGATTAAAGATTTTTCTAATAGCTTTAGCACCTCTACTTTATCTAAAGATATTAGGTTACATTTTGTAATAGTCTTAAAATCTTTTGTATAATGAGCTGTTAAGCCAAAAAGGTGAGAAGGTTGTAGTATCATAGGAGTGTTAACTTCTTCTTCTATGCTATAATGATGATCATTAGAATAGGAAGTAACAGAAAAAGTTCCGTTAGTTACTATTAAGAGCTTGTCACACTTATGATTTTCTTTGCATATATATTTTCCTGCTTCTATCTTATGAAATCCAATTCTTATATGTGCTATAATTTGAGATAACTCCTCGTTGCCAATACCTATAAAAAGAGGTAATGTGATAAGTTTATCATATATATTTAGCATGTTTATTTTACTATTTTATCTTTTAACGAAGGGCTATACCATGTTTTTAATTTTCCGTTTTCATCAGAATATATAAAATATGCCATTAGCTCGGGGTGTTTTTCTAATAAAACTTTAGCTTTTTCTATTCCCATTACCATAAAAGACGTAGCGTAGGCATCGGCTATGGCACATTTTTTAGTTATAACAGTAGATGATAAAAGTGAATGTTGCACAGGATAGCCTGTTTTAGGGTCTATAGTGTGAGCGTATTTTTTACCGTTTTTGTAATAAAAGTTACGATAATTCCCACTTGTAGCAAGTGCCTTATCAGTAATGTTTAATATTACCTCTATTTCTTGATTGACACTTGTTTTATTATTTAAAGGTTTAGTTACTCCTATCTTCCAAGGTAATCTGTTTTCATTTACTCCGCTTGTAACTATTTCTCCACCTATTTCTATCATAAAGTTTTTAATGCCCTGTTCACGAAGATAACGTGCAACGACATCTACTCCATATCCTTTTGCTATGCCAGAGCAGTCGAGCATTATGTTTTTATTTTTTTTCTTTACCACATCTCCATCAAGCTCTACCTTGTTATAGCCTATGAGTGGACGTAGGCGGTCTATCTTTTCCTTTGTAGGTTTCTGTTCGCTTTTAAAGCCAAACCCCCATAGGTTTACTATAGGAGCTACGGTTATATCGAAAGCTCCATCGGTCTCTTTTGAAACTTGTTCAGAAAGGTCGAAGACTTCAGCAAACATATCATTAACTTTCACAGGCTTATTCTGATTGATTAAAGATATTATAGACGTGCTATCAAAGGTAGAGAAAGTTTTGTTTACTTTGTTAAGCTCTGTTTCTATTTCGTTTTGTATGTCTTTATCGTTCTGATAAGTGATATGGTACACTGTGCCAAAAATGAAGCCTTCGTCTTGATGATAAGGGGCAGACCTCTGTTGTATGATAATATAGATGCTACCTAGTATAAGTATTAGTAGGAAGGGTATTTGCCAATATAGTTTTTTCTTGTTCATCTTTATTATTTTTTTTTGTTTAAAACTCTGCTAAGATCTGAAATGTAGCACTTATGAGCGACTCTGCTCCATCTCCATATCCTGGTACATACCATGCAGAGCCGTTTTCTCCTGTTTTTTTATGAAGTTGTTTTTTATATCTAATAGTCCAACCCATTCTTATAGGACCCCATATTTTTGCGTCTAATCCTGCCACGAGTTCTACCCATAGCAGCTTGCTGCTAACATCAGAAGCATAACATAAACTTTGGCTTTTCCATATAGGGTCAATAGCAGTTTTACTATAAAAGCTATATTTAAACGATGTATAGGCTAATCGTCCTCCCACCAAAGCCCGATAATCATCATGCTTGTTTTTTAACACGTTAAGATCTATACCTACCCTAAAATATGGAGCTTTAGTGATGTAATGAATATTAGTAGTTTCATCTGTTTTATTAGATTTTCCAAAGCCTAACTCTAAAACAGGGAAATATTTGTCTTTTAAGTTTAGCCTCGCTATACCCTCATATTGTCCATAACCTCTTATAAACATCATAGCAGGGCCTACTATATCTGTACCCAATGCTATACCTCTATAAAAAGGTATTGTATCAGGCTGGTCTTTTGTTACAACAACCTTTCTCTGTGCATAAAGTGAAGAGGTGAAAAGTGTGAGAAAACTAATTATCAGACTTAAAATAAATGTAAAGGTTCTCTTTTCCATCTAAATTTACATTAGCATTATTAATATCAATGTGGTCTATACGATTAGTAGTGTTTTCTACTTTAGTAATCTTATGTAAGAAATAAGCAGGGCAGCTTATGTTTTCAAAATAGCTTACATTAGTCTTTGTTATTTTCACTATATCCGTTATTTTCTTACCCGATTTTGTGTTAAAAACAAATTTTAGCTTATCCTGCTCATTATTATAGCTTAATGGTAAAGAAAATGTTTTAATGTCTTGCAGCTTATATAATATAGTGGTATCTGCCAAACCTTCTCTTACGGCTAACACAGTGAGAGTGTCGGTAGTAGGTTCACCTTTAGCTACATATTTACTTCTAACCCCATCAAGCATAGAGCAATCTGCTTCCGAGCAAGATGTTAAGATGATATAAGATAAAAGCAAAAAGGAAGATGTTGCTAATGTAAATTTCTTTTTCCACATGTTTTTTTTTATAAACCTAATTCTTTTTCTATCTGGTAATCGTTACGATGAGGGTTACTACGACTAATTAAGTCGCCTATGAAACCTGCTAAAAACAGTTGTGTACCTATAACCATAGCTATTAACGCTATGAAAAAAGAAGCATGATTAACGAGCAAGTCGCCATACTCTCCATTTATAAGCATATAACATTTGTCTAAGATAAGACAAAGAAAAGCTATAAAGCCTATAAGGAAAACAAAAGACCCCATAAGCCCAAAGACATGCATGGGCTTCTTACCAAAGTTAGTTAAAAACCAAAGTGTAAGCAAATCGAGGTAACCATTAAAGAAACGGTTTATACCAAACTTAGATACGCCATACTTACGAGCCTGATGGTGTACTATCTTTTCTTTTATTTTTGTAAATCCGGCTTCTTTGGCAAGGTAAGGAATATAACGATGCATCTCGCCATATACCTCTATGTTTTTCACAACATCAAGGCGATATGCTTTTAAACCACAATTAAAATCATGTAGATTATGCACTCCGCTAATCTTTCGCGCAGTGGCATTGAACAGCTTGGTAGGCACTGTTTTTGTTATAGGGTCATAACGCTTTTGTTTATATCCACTGACGAGGTCGTTGCCGTCTTTTACTATCATATCGTATAAGGCTGGAATCTCGTCGGGAGAGTCTTGCAAGTCGGCATCCATTGTAATAACAACATCGCCTTGAGCAGCTTTGAAACCGCAAAAAAGAGCAGGGCTCTTTCCGTAGTTTCTTCTAAACTTTATACCTTTAACATGGCTGTCTTTAAGGCGTAGACTTTCTATAATGTCCCAACTATTATCAGTAGAGCCATCATTGATAAAGATTATCTCGTAAGAGTAATTGTGTTCTTTCATTACCTTACTAATCCATGCGTGCAGCTCAGAGAGGCTCTCGGCTTCGTTATATAGTGGAATAACAACTGAAATATCCATATTTTTATCTTTTTATTTTCTAAACTTTATTCTTAGGTATAGAGCGTTTTAAGATTAAGCAAGTGATAATGCTTAGGAAAAAACCTAATATCATTTCATATATAAAACTTCCAAAAACAATGTTTTGAGGCGTAAAAACCTGTGGCAATATGCTTATAGCTTCTTCTATTTTGTAGCCATAGCTTTTTATAATTTCACCACCTTCTTTAGATTGTATTACAGCTATCATGCTCTGTAGCATTCTGCCATTATCTAAAAACTTAAAATATAGGTATTGTATTATTCCTAATATTAGTGCTCCAGTGAAATATACTCTAAAACAATATAGCATACCTTGCTTAAAACTAATGAAACCTTCCAAACTTTTATCACGCATCAAACGCATACGATAAGCTACAAAGAAAGGGGTACACAATATTAGCATTGTGTTAAATTGTGCAAGGAAAGCAAAATATGCTGCACCTAAGAAGCAAACAAAAGCACCTGTCCATATTACACCTAAGTATATACCATCATATAAAGCATAGGTGTTTAAAATCTTATAATCTTCTAATTTCATGTGTGCAAATTTACAATTTAATTGTCATACTTGGAAGGTATTGCTTCATTTAAAATGAGCATTTTTGTTAAAATGAAAAAAAAGTATAAATATATGTCTTGCTAATTCAAACAAAATGTTTAACTTTGCACTCGCAAAAGCTAAAACGCTTTTTGTAAAAATGAGCAAGTCTCTTACGACCAGCTCCCTTTAAATCCCCCAGGATGGGAACATAGCAAGGGTAGGAGGTTGTAGCGGTGCGATAAGAATAGCTTGCTCACCCGCCTCTTTAGCTCAGTTGGCCAGAGCACGTGATTTGTAATCTCGGGGTCGTTGGTTCGAATCCGACAAGAGGCTCTCATAAGAAGCACACTTTTATAGGTGTGTTTCTTATTTTTTTCTGTAATATGGTTCTTCTTTTTTTTATTATATTCTTCTTTTTTTGCTGTATATACTATTTTTAATTTATAACTTTGGGGCTATGGTAAATATTATTTTAGCAGACAATCAGGACATAACACAGGCAGGAATGATGTATATTCTTTCTAAAATGGGATATACAAAAAATGTTATTGTGCAAAACAAAACAGAGCTTATTAATATGCTAAAAGACAGCCCTAAAAGTGTTGTTATTATAGATTACACGCTTTTTGATATTTCGAGTTTTAACGATTTATATATCATGGGGCTGCGTTTTGCTGACGTGATTTTTATACTTTGGAGCGAAGAGCTTAGCCTAAGGCTTTTAAGGAAAGTTGTTAATGTAGGTCTTAAGATGAGCATACTTTTTAAAGATTCTACAAAAAGCGAAATACAAGAATGTATAAAAAAAGCCGTCAATGGTAGTTTATTTGTTTGTAAGCAGGCTAAAGAGATGCTCTTTGAAAAAGGGACTTCTATATGTGTTGAACAAAAAAGATTAACTAAGACAGAAACAGAAATACTTATAGATATAGCACAAGGGCTTACTACTAAGGAAATAGCAAATAAGCGTTACTCATCTTTTCATACTATTAACACACATCGTAAAAATATTTTTCGTAAGCTTAGTGTAAATACAGCTCATGAAGCTACACGCTATGCTTTAAGAGCAGGATTATTAGACATTACAGATTATTCTATTTAATGTCTTTAGAAGATGTTGCTATGTTAGGAGAATGTTAGTATGTTTTATTTATTGTTATTCGTACTATTAACACATTACGAAGTGTAGCTATTATATTATTGTAGCATAAAGGAGTGATTATATGAAAAAGAATAGCTATGAAAAGCATATAAAAAGTATCTTTACATAGCAAAAGAGCATTACCTTTTAAGTAAGTAATGCTAATGTTTGGTAGTGAAAAAGCAGATGCAAATATTAGAAAAATAATCTATTTTTATACTAAAAATAGATTAAAAATAAAGTAAAAATAATCTATTTTTCTTTCTCCACTGTTGTTTTTATATGTTTTAAAGATAATATTTTAGTATCAAAAGTGTTTATCCTTCTAATGTGATAAATGAAGTATTTTGCTTTTATCTTTTAGCATATATATTTTTTATGTATTATAAATAAAAGTAAGGAGCAATAAAAAAAGGCTGCCCCCATTATATAACTGGGTTCAGCCTTTTACTGAATTAATTAATTGTTTTATGTTTAATGAAAAGTTTTTTAATACTTAAATGTTACTGTTAATGATATTTTGCGTCCATCAGCATGTGCGTATTCTGCATCTCTTGCCATAAGCATAGAGGTTGTAGTATAGTAAGTATTGTTAAGTAAGTTAGAGATACCCAAATTAATATCCCAAGAGTTAAACTTGTATCCTGCTGTAAAGTTGAGCAGATTAAAGCTGCTAATCTTACCTTCACCTTCGTTATATTTTCCGTCATCAATAGGTTGAAAGCGTTCGCGGTTTCCTGAGTGGATATAATGTAGCTGTAAATAAGCATTTTTCACAGGAGAATAATCTATATACATTGCGAATTTAGCTGCAGGTATAGAAATATTAGACATATAACTTCTCCATTGACCATAAGAATCTTTTATCTTACCTTCAAACCATGTAAAGTTAGCCCCAGCTTTTAGGTTATTAAGAAGCTGTGCATCTGCGTTGAGTTCTATACCATATACCTTTTGAGGAGTGCGGTTTACTTCCCAAAAACCTGCTTTATTAATCTTAAGGTCGCTACCTAATTTTGAGTATGTGTAGAAGAATGCACCATTTAGCTGTAACCAACGATTGATATCAGAGTAAGCTCCAATTTCATAGTTATCGGTCTTTACAGGTTCTGTTGATATTTTAGATAAAACATCTTCTTTAGCAGCACGTAGTGTACGTCCTAAATCGAAAATAGAGAAACCTTGAGAATAAGCTATGAAAGGTTGGAACGCACGATATTTATTGTAAGATATACCAGCATTAAATGATAAGTTGTTATATTTGAGATTTCCGCCTTTTACATGTACCTCTGGAGCACTTTTCTTTGTGCGTAATATGTCGTAGTTAGGAACATTAACATCTATAATATCATAACGAGCACCTATCTTGATGTTAAGATCTTTAGAAAGAGTAGTTTTTGTTTGCAAGAATATTGCTTCGTTATTACTTGTAAGGTTAGGTACCCAGTAACGCCCATCAACAAGAGGTTGTGAAGTCTTATCTAACAGATAATCAAATCCATATACAAGACGTGTAAAGGAGTTGTCAGAGAATGTTAGTAAGGTGTTAAATTGGGAACGGAACCCAAACTTTTGATCCTTTATAGTGGCCTGACCGCTTGTTTCTTCCCAGCGTGGTTTTTTAGGGTTATGTTTTCTAAAATCGAATATAGTGTATAGACTTGTGCCGTAAAGAGAAGCCTCAAAGTCGGTGTTTGCAAACAGTTTTCGAGAGGTAAACTTTAAATATGCATTATGGTTATATCGTGTACCTTCATCAGATGCTTGAGGATCCTTATCGCCAAAAACACCTATTGCAGGAGTTTTGAGATATTCTCCTGCTTGCTGAATTAAAGAAGTATGTTGCAAACTTCTATAAAAATTATACATAAACTCTATACTGTTCTTAGGTGAAAAAGCATAACCTAATTTTACAAGAGCATTTGATGTATAAGTATCTCCAAGCCCATAACGTGGCGATATATATTCGCCATCTCCATCTATGCTGCTACCTGTTTTAGAAAGAGTCCCACTAACTAAATAGCTAAGCTTATTGATAGAACCATAAAACTGCTGATTAAAACGATAACCCATACCATCGCTACCATGATAGAAATTATATGTAGAACCAGATAAAGACGACTGACCAGCAAATGTTTTCTTTGTTGTATTCTTTTTTGTAATGATGTTTATTACACCACCTATAGCACCATTACCGTATAAAGAGGTAGCACCCTTTATTATTTCTATATGGTCAATGGCAGAAACATCTAAAGAGCGAATGTCTCTATCGGTAGATCTTAAAGGGGTAGATTGTGGTATTCCATCTATTAAAACAAGGGCACTTCTACCTCTAAGAGTCTGAGTTCGTGAGCTTGTAGTGTTGCTTGCTAAAGCCATACCCGGAGTAAGCAAACCTAATAAATGAGATATATCAGATTCTGCTTTGCTCATTTGTGCTATTTGTTTTTGATCTATAATAGTAACAGTTGTAGCAGCATTAGACTTTATTTCAGGAATGCGTGTTGTACTGATAACTACCTCTTTTAAAAGAAGTGTAGAATCGACCTTGGTAACATCATTAGCGTAGCTGTTAGTGTATGCTAATGCAGCTATACCAAGAAGTAAATAATTCTTTTTTGTCATGTTAAATTATATTTGTTAATACTAAAAGGAAGCGTTCAGCTTTAAATTATTTAACGAACGCTAAAAATCTTTTGCAAAGATATATAAATAGCTTGGAAGCGGCAATACCTAAAAATAATGACAAGTATGATGATATTTTTTATATGGTCATATTTGCTATAAATAAATATTTATTACTATCTTTGTATGTGTAATATTAATATTTGTAAAATGAAAGTAAGATATTCTGTTTATATAAAATTATATAAATATACATTATTAAGGAATGTGGCTTTAGAGGATAAACAAAAGTAGCAAAAAGGTAGATGATAAAAGGTTTTATAATAGTAGGAATAGGTAGTTTTTTAGGGGGAGGATTACGTTATCTTTTTTCTCAGTTTTTAAAATTTTCCATATTAGGAAGTTTTCCTTTAGGTACTTTTTTTGTAAATGTTTTAGGCTGTTTTCTTATAGGTCTTTTCTCCTCATTACCAGAGGGGCATGGTATTAATGCTTCTACAAAGCTTCTTCTCACAACAGGTCTTTGTGGAGGTTTTACTACTTTTTCTACTTTTATTTATGAAAACGCTTCTATTATAAAGGATAACAATTATAGCTTTGCTTTTATGTATGTATGTCTTAGCTTTGTTTTAGGCTTTTTAGCACTTTTAGCAGGTAGACAATTAGTACTTTTTTTAAAGTAGTTGTGCTTATAAAAACATATATATAAAAGGTGTTTTATAAAAGCAGAATGCTTAAAACTATACTGTTCTAAGCATTCTGCGGTATTTTATTTATCCATATAAGGATCAGTGCCAAGAACCTTTTTTGCCACTTCTTTAGTACGTTTCCTTAAATTATTAATATCAGCACTAACATCATCATAACATAGAGCTACTCCCATGCGTCTACCTATAGTAGCTGTAGGCTTACCAAATATGCGTATATAGGTTTTATCCTCTTTATATGCTTCCTCAAGATTGTATTTTAGAGGTATGTTGCTACTAATAGGAGATAGAATTACAGCAGAGCAACCAGCATGTTCTGTATGTATAGCAGGAATAGGAAAGCCCATAGCTGCACGGAAATGCAGCTCAAATTCGTTAATATTAGTGGTATGGGCAAGTGTTACCATTCCTGTATCATGAGGGCGAGGAGATAGTTCAGAGAATATAACTTCGCCATCTGTAGTATAAAAAAACTCTACTCCCCAAACTCCATTTCCTGTTAAAGTCTTTGTTATTTTATCTGCAATATTTTGTGCTTCTTGTAGAGCTGTATTGGGAAGAGTAAAAGGTAGCCAACTTTCACGATAATCACCATTCTTTTGTACATGACCTATAGGAGGACAAAAAAGAGTTTTACCATTTTGTTGTGTTACAGTAAGTAGCGTAAACTCGCTATCAAAGTGTATAAATTCTTCAACGATTATTTCTTTAACATCACCCCTTGCACCCTCCATGGCTGTAGAGAAGGCACTGTCTATATCTTTTTTATCGTGTATATAGCTTTGACCGTGCCCACTTGAGCTCATTAAAGGCTTTACTACACAGGGTATGCCAATCTCTTTTACTGCTGAAATAAACTCCTCGTAAGTGCTGGCGTAACAATATTTTGCAGTGCGTAAGCCTAATTTTTGCGAAGCAAGATCTCTTATGGCACGGCGGTTCATAGTATAGTTTACTGCTTTAGCTGATGGTACTACTTTTATGCCTTGTGCCTCAAAGTCGAAAAGCTTTTCTGTTCTGATAGCTTCTATCTCACAAAAGATGATGTTTGGCTGGTGTTTATCAACAACAGATTGAAGCTCATGGCTATCTAACATATTTATTATTTCACTCTCATCAGCTACTTGCATAGCAGGGGCATTGTTATAATTATCGCAAGCTATAACATACTCTCCTGCACGCTTAGCAGCTATAGTTAGTTCTTTTCCTAACTCGCCAGAGCCAAGTAATAAGATTTTTGTCATTATAAAAACAAATTTATATTATGGCGTAAAAAATTTTATTTCTCTCTTTATTCTTATATCTAAAGATAAAAGGTAATATTTATTGATACATCCTTTTTATTAACGTCCTTTTTGCGTGTACATCATATCATAATATTTTTGATAATCTCCAGAGGTAACATCTTCTATCCATTGTTGGTTTTCAAGATTCCATTTAATGGTTTTTATAATACCTTCTGCAAACATGGTTTCAGGATACCACCCAAGCTCTTTCTTTATTTTAGTGGCATCTATTGCATAGCGTGCATCATGCCCTAAACGATCGGGTACAAATGTTATGAGTTCGTCATTTATCCAGTCAATGGAAATATTACCATTTGCGTCTTTCTCTTGTTTTTTAAGTATAGAGCGTAAGTTTTTATTACTTTCCATCATATCATGAATAGACTTAATAGTTAGCTTAACAATATCAATGTTTTTCATTTCATTGTGTCCACCAATGTTGTAAACTTCGCCATTACGTCCTTTGCGTATAACCATGTCAATAGCTTTACAATGATCTTCTACAAAAAGCCAGTCGCGTATGTTAAGCCCTTTTCCATATACAGGGAGAGATTTCCCTTTTAGAATATTATTGATAATAAGTGGTATTAATTTCTCTGGGAAGTGATAAGGACCATAGTTGTTTGAGCATCGTGTAATGGTTACGGGCATATGATAAGTATCATGATAAGCCTTTACAATATGATCGGCACTTGTTTTAGAGGCAGAATAAGGGCTATGAGGGCATAGGGGAGATGTTTCTGTGAAAAATCCTTCATTTCCTAACGAGCCATATACTTCATCTGTTGATACTTGATGATAACGCTTTCCTTCTTTCCATGTAGGGTATCCTTGTGCGTCTTTTCCTGTAACCCATGCATGCTTAGCTGCGTCCATTAAGCACTGTGTTCCTAAAATGTTTACAGAGAGAAACAGTTGAGGGTCTTCAATTGAGCGGTCGACATGACTTTCTGCTGCAAAATTGACAACATAATCGATATCATTTTGTGAAAAAATATTATTTAGTAATTTTCTATCACGAATATCTCCTTTTATAAAAAAGCAGCGTTTGTTATCAATATCATCTTTTATAGTGCCTAAATTTCCGGCATATGTCAGCGCATCAAGAATTATAAGTTTTATGTTTTCGTCTTTATATTTTTTGTAAAGCAGGTATTTTACGAAGTTAGCTCCTATAAAACCTGCAGCTCCTGTTACTAAATAAGTTTTCATATTTTTATAGTTTTATGTTGTTGAATATATTTTATAGTAGTGGTATATGTAAAAAAAAACTATTATAACTGAAATCGTTTTTTTATAAGAATAGCGATGATGTTAGCAGATTCTTCTATACCTAAAACACTAGCATCAATGCATAGATCATAACTTGTGGCATGTCCCCATTCCTTACCTGTATAGTAATTGTAGTATTTTGATCTAATTTCATCACCTTTCTCTATAATGTTTTTTGCTTTTTCTTTCGTGCAAGCAGTGCGCTGTATAATGTTTTCTATGCGTTTATTTATAGGAGCAGTAATAAAAATATTTAAAATATTCTTTTTTTCGCGAAGAATATAATCTGCAGTTCTTCCCACAAAGACACATCGTGAAGATTTGTTAGCTGCTTCCATAATAGCCTCACTTTGTAGCTGATATAAGCTTTCTTGAGAAAAAGTATTATTATAGAAGTGGTCTTCGCTCATCATAGGTAAGCGAAAATTATATAAAGATTTAAAGAAACCTTTTTGTTCATCGTTTTGTTCGAAGAATTTTTCTGAGAATCCGCTCTCTTTAGCAGCTATGTTTAGGATCTCTTTGTCATAGAATTGGCAATTGAAACGTTTAGCAAGCATTTCTGCAATAGCTCTTCCGCCACTTCCTAATTGTCTGCCTACATTTATAATCAATTCGTTGTCCATAAGATTTTTATTAGTTCTTAGAGTTGGTTTGTTGTATTATTCTGATTAGCTTTTATCTTTTTTATATACCAAACAAGTATGCTTATAGCTATAACCCATGCAGTAAAATCGCTTACAGGAAGTGAATACCAAACACCATTAACATGGAAAAATTGTGGTAAAATATAAAGCGCAGGAAGCAATACTAATAGTTGTCTTGATAGCGATAGAAATATACTTGTTTTTACTTTCCCTACACATAGAAAGAAAAAAGTAGTAACCATTTGTGAGCCAATGAACAAATACATCATCATATTTATACGAATGGCCTTAATGGACAGCTTAATAAGCTCAGCATCTGTGGTGAAGAGCCGAGCACAATAATAAGGTGCGAATATGCTTAATAGCCACCCTATGGTCATTACTATAGTTGCTGCAATGATAGTGAGTTTTAAGACATGGAGCAAGCGGCTTATGTTTTGAGCTCCATAGTTGTACCCAGCAATAGGTTGCATGCCCTGATTTAGCCCTATGACGAACATTATAAAGATAGTAGCAATGCTGTTTGCTATACCATAAGCTCCTACAGCCATATCACCACCATATCTCACAAGCTGATTATTCATAAATATAACAATAATACACGCACAAAGGTTTATAAAGAAAGGGGATATTCCTACGCTAATAATATTATTTACCAATTGCTTCTTTAAGCGATAAATGCCTTTTTTAAAATGTAGTATTTGTGATTTATCTGCAAATAAAGACATTTGCCAACATAAAGCAAGAGCTTGAGATATAATAGTAGCTATGGCTGCACCCTCTATTCCCCAACCTAACCAACAGATAAATATGGCATCTAAGATAATATTCATAACTACAGTAAAAATAGTAGCTAACATAGCCTGACGAGGCTTAGAAGAAGCGCGTAGTACCGCATTCATACCTAAATACATGTGTGAAACAACATTTCCTGATAATATTATTTGCATGAAGCTTTTAGCATAAGGTAATGTTGTGTGGCTGGCTCCGAAGAAATGTAAGATAGGATTAAGGAATATTAAAGAAATAATGCCAAAACTTAAACCTACGATAAGATTAAGTATTATAGTATTACCTAAAAGATTTTCTGCGGTATCATAATCTCTTTGCCCCAGCTTAACACTAATAGTAGTAGAGGCACCTACACCAATTGCTGCGCCAAAGGCAGCTCCAAGATTCATGAAAGGAAAGGTTATGGCTAAGCCAGATATTGCCATAGGCCCCACATATTGACCTATAAAAACACGATCTATGATGTTATATAAAGAAGCAGCTATCATCGCAATAATAGCAGGCAACGCATATTGGAGGAGAAGCTTTCCTATAGGCTTCGTCCCTAGTTCTAATGTTGCTTTTTTATTATCCATTAATATTTAAGTATTTTTGCAAATTTACGAAAAATAAGATGTTTTATTTAATAAGCTATCATTTATTTTATATAAATAACTGCCTTTACCAAAAAATAATATAATTTTGCACAAATATAAGTGGTGTTTTAAAGTAAAATGTTTATTCTGAATAAAAACATTTTTGGCAATGATTAATAATAAGAAAGCTCTATCTTTAAAAGATTTAAACGAACTTGTAGCAGAAGTTATTCATTTACAGCTGCATAATACGTATTGGCTTGAGGCAGAATTGTCTCAAGTTAACGAGAGTAGGGGTCATTGTTATATGGAGTTTATTCAAAAAGAAGAGACATCTAATAATATTGTAGCACGAGCAGCTGGCCGTTGCTGGGCTAATAAATGGTTAAATATAAAGGCTTATTTTGAGCGTATAACAGGGCAAAATATCCATGCAGGAATGAAGATAATGGTGCAGGTGTCTGCACAGTTTCATGTTCAGTATGGTTTTTCGTGGATAATAGAAGATATTAACCCGGAATATACTCTTGGAGATATAATGCGTAGGCGCAATGAGATAATTGCTCAGCTAAGGGCTGAAGGAGTTTTTGATTTACAAAAAGAGCTTTATCTGTCTACCTTTGCATCACGCATAGCTGTAATATCTTCAAGAACAGCTGCAGGTTATGGAGATTTTTGTAACCAATTATTAAATAACGATTATGGCTTTTCTTTCCATATAGAACTTTTTCAGTCTGCTATGCAAGGTGAGAGAGTGGAGCATGACATTATTGCATGTCTTAATGATATTAATGACCGTCAATATGAGTTTGATTGTGTGGTTATTATAAGAGGTGGCGGTGCTACAGCCGATCTTAGTTGTTTTGATACTCTACTTTTAGCAGAAAACATAGCTAATTTTCCTTTACCTATAATAACAGGAATAGGTCATGAACGTGATGAGAGTGTGATAGATCTTGTATCTTTTTTAAAAGTAAAGACCCCTACAGCAGCAGCTGCTTTTTTAATAGATAGGCTAAATGGAACACTTTCTCGTATATTAAAAGCAGAAGAAAGTATACATAAAAATGTTTATGACAGGCTAAAATATGAGCATACTAGAATAAATAATTTAGCTAACAGAGTGCCTTTATTGTTTTCTTTAGTAAAGATACAGCAAGAAAAGCACCTTAACATGTTGTTGCAAAAAATAATAAATTTAATGCTTACTTATATATATGCCGAACAAAATAAAATAGATGCATATTATAGCAGTCTTTTATCTAACGTACAGCATTTTTTGCTTAATAGTAAGTATAATATAGAATTAATAGAACAAAGGCTAAAGTCGGTAGACCCTAAGAGATTATTACAACGAGGTTATAGTATTACTTTATGTAATGGTAGATTGATAACAGATATTAATCAGATAAAAGAAGATGATGTGTTAACAACTACGTTGTTTCATGGAAAAGTAAAATCTATTGTAAAAAAAAACATTTAAATGAAAAAGCTAAATTATGAAGAGGCTGTAAAGCAGCTTGAGGAAATTGTGGAGAAAATGGAAAGTGGCGAGTTAGATCTTGATTCTATGACAACTCAGCTAAAGAAAGCTCAAGAGCTTGTTAAGTTATGTAAGAATAGGTTGATGCAAACAGATAAGGATATTCAAGGACTTTTGGAAGATAAATAATTTCACGAAAGCTTATAATAAGCTTTTCACCTTTTTTTTGTTATGGATACAGAGTTTATTACTCATCAACATTCACAAGGTATTGATATACAGTTATATCCAGTATTAAGACTTGTTATATTTTTTATTCTTGGGATTATAGTGGGTTATAGCTGTAGTACTATAACGTCGTTTTACTTTTGGGGTATATTGCTTGTTGCAAGTTTTTTTCTTTGTTTATTTTTAAAGAAGAAAAAATTATGGCAAAGTGTATCTGTTTTTATACTTGTGGCTATTGTAGGTGGGTGGTATTCTTCTTTTTGTTGTTTAAGACTTAGCAAAACCTTACCAAAAGGCAAGCATTTTTATAAAGCAGTAATGCTCACAGAGCCTACAAGACATGGTAAGGTTATGATGGCTGATATGTTGATATTTCTTCAGAGAAAAACTTTAAAGGTGAAGACATCTATTTTGTGTGATACTATTAGCAAGCATTATTCTACTTTGCATTTAGCAGATGGAGTTTTGCTTTATGGAGAATTAGAAGCTCCTACTAATTTTGCCAACTCTTCTTTCGATTATGCAGAATACCTAAAGTTACATGGATATAGTGCCGAGCTATTTATTTTTGATAGTCAGTGGCAAAAGGAAAAAGTCAGTTTGTCGTTAATGAGCTATATAGACAGGACGTTATTATTTGCCAAAGTGTTGCGAACGCATTGTGTAAGTATGTTACAAAGGGTTATTCATGATAATCAGCTGGCAATAGTTTCTGCTATGATGCTTGGAGATAGATCGTATATTAATAAAAGTTTGAAGGAAGATTATTCTGTTACTGGTGCTGCTCATGTTATGGCTTTGTCAGGTTTGCATCTTAGCATTATTTATTCTATACTGTGGTTTCTTTTTTCAGGCTTAGGTAATATTTCGTTATTTTTTAGATTGAAAGAAATAAAGCATTTTTTTATTATTATCACTATTTGGGCTTATGTTTTCCTTGTTGGTTTTTCTCCTTCTATAGTACGTTCTGCTTTAATGTTGTCTATTTATTCTTTTATAGCTTTATTAGGGCGTAAAAAAGTATCTATAAACATTTTATCGGTAGTAGCATTTTGCATACTTCTTTATGATCCATTTGTTTTGTTTGATGTAAGTTTTCAATTGTCGTTTGCTGCTATAATTTCCATTCTTTTATATTATCCGCAAGTTAATAAATTATTAAACAAAGGCTTTTTATGTAAATATAAAATATTTACGAGAATATTCCAAATGTTTACAATAACATTGTCAGCTCAAATAGGCACAGCTCCATTAATAGCGTTCTATTTTTCTAAATTGCCTACTTATTTCTTTTTAAGTAGTTTTATTGCTATTCCATGTACTACTATAATACTTTATGCAGGTGTGTGTTTCTTTGTTTTTATATGGCTAACTCCTTTACAGTGGCTGTCAGGGCAAGTGCTTTATCTTACTACAACCTTTCTTAATAATTCTCTTCATTGGCTTTCATCGTTACCTATGGCTTCTATTTTTGTAGGAAACATAACAGCATATCAAGTAGTGTTAGTATATTTTATGCTTATTATTTTATTGTTAGTTATTAGTTTCTTTAATCGAGAAATAAGATTTAGATAAAAAGTAGTACCTTTGCATGTATATGCAGCGTTATTTTATTACATTATCTTACGATGGCAATAATTATCATGGTTGGCAAATACAGCCTAATGGCTCATCGGTACAAGAAACTTTGGAGAAGGCTTTAACAATTTTATTGCGTCAACCAATATCTATAATAGGAGCAGGACGTACAGATACAGGTGTGCATGCTCGTATGATGGTGGCTCATTTCGATATGAAAAGTAAGTTTGATAGTATTCAAATATCTTATCGTCTTAACCGACTTTTGCCTCATGATATATCAGTAAGCTCTATAATTCCTGTGTCTAATGATATGCATGCTCGATTTTCTGCTATTAAGCGCACGTACCATTATTACCTTCATATGCAAAAAGATATTTATAATAGACAATATTCTTGTTATGTGGGTTATAATCTCAATTTTGATTTAATGAATGAAGCTGCATTATATCTTATCGGCAAAAAAGATTTTAAGTGTTTTTGTAAGGCTGGTGCTGATGTTAAAACTACTATATGTAATATTACTGAAGCATATTGGAAACCTATTTATCCAGAGCTTTCTACATTATCATCGACAGACATAAAGCCTACGAACTGGTGTTTTATTATATCTGCCAATCGCTTTCTTCGTAACATGGTGCGTGCAATAGTAGGGACTTTAATAGCTGTAGGGCGTGGTAAGATGTCTATAACAAAGTTTAAGACCATTGTAGATACTGGCTCTCGTAGCGATGCTGGTGAAAGTATGCCTGGGAATGCATTATTTTTATGGGATATAGAGTATTAAGAGCTATAGGATATTAAGAAAATTATGTGGATTATTTTTGCTTTCATTTCTGCTACCTTATTAGGACTATATGATGCTTCAAAGAAAGTATCATTGCGCAATAATGATGTTATACCTGTTTTATTTTTAAATACTCTTTTTTGTTCATTAATATTTTTACCTTTAATTATTTTATCTTATTATTCTGAAATTCATAAAGATTCTATGTTCTATGTAACTATAGGTTCGTGGGAAGAGCATAGATGGATATTGCTTAAAAGCATTATAGTGTTACTATCATGGTTATTTGGTTATTTTGCAATGGCTCATTTGCCACTTACTATAGTAGGACCTATAAATGCCACTCGTCCAATAATTACCTTGATAGGTGCTATGATAGTATTTGGAGAAGCACTAAATTATTGGCAGTGGATAGGTGTTAGCTTGTCTATATTTTCTTTATTTTTATTGTCTCGTAGTGGAAAAAATGAAGGAATATATTTTAGGCATAATCGTTGGATATTATTTCTTATATTTTCAGCTTTGTTAGGTGCTTGTAGTGGGTTATTAGATAAGTATTTAATGGCAAAACCTGATGATGGTGGAGTGGGGCTTGAACGTATGTTTACGCAAAGTTGGTATAATTTATATCAATGTTTATTGATGGTCATTATTTGGATAATTTACAAAATCAAAAGATTAAAAAACGCATTAGCTTTTACTAAACAAAGAAATGCCTTTCATTGGAAATGGACTATTTTGTTTATTTCAGTATTTTTGTCAGTAGCTGACTTTGCTTATTTTTATGCTTTATCATTACCAGGGGCAATGATTTCTATTGTTTCAATGGTACGGCGTGGCTCTGTTATTGTATCTTTTGTATGTGGAGCTATTATTTTGAGAGAAAGAAATTTAAAAGCTAAAATAATAGATTTAGTTTTTATTTTAGCAGGAATGGTATTTCTTTGGATAGGTTCTTGTTAAGTATTTCTATTTTTTTGTTTACTTTTGTAGAGAGTTTAAAAGATGATTAAACATTATGACGGAAAAAATTAGGATAAAAGATATAGCAAAACGTGCAGGAGTTAGTGTAGGAACAGTAGATCGAGTTATTCATAAACGGCCTAATGTTTCCGTTGGTGCCCTTAAAAAGGTAAAAAAGGTTTTGAAAGAAATGAATTATCAACCTAATGTTTATGCTAGTGCCTTAGCATATAATAAGAGTTATACTTTTTATATACTTTTACCAAAACATGCGAGTGAGGCCTATTGGGACGAAATAGAAGAAGGGGCTATGAAAGCTGTTGAGATGCGTAGGGACTTTAATATTAGTTTGGAAATAATGTATTATAGTCGTCTTAATTCAGAGTCTTTTGTTGAAACTTTTCAAAGTTGTCTTTTAAAAAATCCAGATGGAGTTATTCTTGTACCTTATACATTAGACCTTACACAACAGTTTACTGACGTTCTTCATGAGAAAAATATCCCTTTTGTGCTTCTTGATTCATATATGCCTGATCTTAAACCATTATCCTTTTTTGGGCAAGACTCGTTTCAAAGTGGCTCATTTGCAGCTCACATGCTAATGCTTTTTACACAATCAGAAAAGTCGATTGCAATTATAAAGCAAACAATAGAAGGAAGAATGCCTTCTCGTCAGCAAGAATATAGAGAGAAAGGGCTACGAGCATATATGACAAATAATTATCCTGAAATTAATATTTATGAGGTTAATCTACCTTTAGATGAGGAAAGGAAGCAATATGAATATATTTTAGATGATTTTTTCATAGAGCATCCTGATGTACACCATTGTATTTCGCTTAACTCAAAAGCTCATCTTGTAGGAGAATATTTGTTAAAGAAAAGCAAGAAAGACATTCAAATCGTAGGTTATGATGTGGTATTAAAGAATGTTGAGTGTTTAAAAAAAGGAAGTATTTCTTTTTTAATTGCACAACATGCTTATCAGCAAGGTTTTGCCAGTATCGAAACGCTCTTTAGACATATAGTACTTAAGCGAAAGGTGCAAATTGTTAATTATATGCCAATAGAATTTTTAACTAAAGAAAATATTGACTTTTATCATAGAACACAAATTTAATAGTATTATTTTGAAAAAACAGATTCATACCATTTCTTCAAAGAGAGGATTTTTAGCACTTAGTCCATTAATAGCTTTTATTCTCTTATACTTAGTAACATCTATTATCTTTAATGATTTCTATAAAGTGCCTATAATTGTGGCTTTTATGTTTTCGAGTATATTTGCTATATCTATTTTTAAACATACTCCTCTTAGAGTTCGGATAAAAACGTTTAGTAAAGGTGCAGGCTCTGAAAACATGATGATGATGTTATGGATTTTTGTTCTTGCAGGTGCTTTTGCTAATTCGGCAAAGGTTATGGGTAGTGTCGATGCTATGGTGAACCTTACTCTTTCAGTTTTTCCAAGCAATATGCTTTTTATGGGCTTGTTTATAGCATCTTGTTTTATTTCTATTAGTATAGGAACCAGTGTTGGTACTATTGTAGCTTTAGCTCCTATAGCAGCAGGTATAGCTACTAACACAGGCTGTTCTCTTCCTTTTATTTTGGCTATTGTAGTAGGTGGTTCTTTCTTTGGAGATAATCTTTCTTTCATTAGTGATACAACAGTTATAGCTACTCGAACTCAAGGGTGTAATATGAGTGATAAGTTTAAGGTGAATTTATTTATTGTGGCTCCTGTAGCTTTTATATTATTAATATTATATGTTTTATTAGGTACTCAAACACATGTACCACCTTCTAATTATCCTATAGAATATCTAAAAGTTCTACCTTATATGACAGTATTAGTATGTGCTATTTGTGGGCTTAATGTTATGGTAGTGCTTACTATCGGACTATTTCTAACAGGATTAATAGGTGTTTTTAGTGGTATTTATGATATTTTCGGGTGGTTTTCTTGTGTAAGGGAAGGTATATTAGGTATGGGTGATCTTATAATAATAACTATGATGGCTGGAGGAATTCTTGAGATTATCCGTAAAAATGGAGGTATAGATTTTATTATACAGCATATAACAAAGCATATTAAAGGTAGGATAGGTGCTGAAATAACCATAGCCTTTTTAGTAAGTTTAGTAAATATTTGTACAGCCAATAATACTGTAGCTATTCTTACAGTTGGTGATATTGCTAAACAAATAGGCGATAAATATGGTGTAGATAAACGTAAGGTAGCAAGCATTTTAGATACTTTTTCGTGCTTCATACAAGGTTTGATACCCTATGGAGCGCAGATTTTAATGGCGGCAGGCTTAGCTAAAATAAATCCTATAAGCATTATTCCTTATTTGTATTATCCCATGCTATTAGGGTTAATAGCAACGCTATCGATTATATTTCAATATCCACGGAAATTTTCTAATTAGAATTTATTTAGTTTTTAAATAATCAATCTATATGAAAGTTGCAGACATAAATAATAGAACAATAATTGAGCGTAATTTTTTCAATATATTGAGATATGGTGCTTTTGGAACTCATTCTTTAATAGAGCCGATGTCTTCTTTTAAATGGAAACGACTTTTACAAATGGTAGAAGTGCAAGGTGTTGTGCCAACTTTTGTTTCTGGAATAAATAAGTATTTAAGCGAGGATAAGGTTTTTTTACCAAAAGAAATAAGAACAATAATAAGCAAAAAGACGAAACAGGCATCTATTTCTTCTTTAATAAATATACCTAAAGAAAATATAAGATTAAGTAATACCTTTCTTAATTATAGATTGCAAAATATTATCAAAAACGAGTTGCATTCCATTGATACATCTGTAGAAACTATTGATTTGCTTAAAATTATAATAGCTAATTCTAAGTCTATGCTTAATTGTGGCATGACTCTTGAAGGTATTATTAATTTAGGAAAATATCTTAGAACTCAGGGGAAAGGAGATCGTATAGATTTTGTTAAATTAGAGAAATGGCTTTCTTATATTTTTTTGCAATCAATGGCACAATTACAAGGTAATATATTAATATCTGTTTTTGATTTTGAACAAGATGAAATACCTTTTGTACGAGAGTATAAGATTAAAGCCTATAAATTAACTATGAAAAGTATTTCAGATCTTGCAAAAGACACAGCTCAAGATTGGCATTTTAGACAAAATTCTTTTGGGTTTGTTCAAAATAACAATGCCATTTTACGACGTAATTTGCGACGAAGTTTTAGATATATAAAATACTTTCCTGCTGAGACAATTAGCAATTTTATGAGTAATATTACTAAAAGTTTAAAAGAAATAGAAGAGTAGAGTTTGCTTATTTTACAATGCTTTATTAAAAACCTTTCAAAGATTAATACGCCTAAAAACTTCTTAATATATAGTTTTTCATCTTAATATTGTCATTAGAAAGTTGTATCTTTGCATGTATGAGATTTAAAATATTCTTTTTATTAATTATGATTACATGTGTTTTCGGAAATCTGAAAGCACAGTCGTATATACAATGTGAAGATACTTGTAGGCATATACATGGTATAGACATGAGTCATTACCAAGGTAGTGTATGGTGGGAAACTATTTCACAGAATAGCAATCATAAGATTAATTATGTCTACCTGAAGGCAACAGAAGGCGGAACCAATATAGATAAAACTTATTTGGAAAACATAGAGTCTGCTAAAAGGGTAGGAATGAATGTTGGGTCATATCATTTTTATCGCCCAAAAATTCCTCAAGAAATACAACTTAGAAATTTTATCACCCAGTGTCGCCCACAAGATCAAGACTTAATACCTATGGTAGATATTGAAACAACTGGTGGATTATATACTTATGAGCTGCAGGATAGTTTGCAAAAATTTCTTGTATTAATGACGAAAGCTTATGGTGTTCGTCCTTTAGTGTACACTTATACTAATTTTTATAATCGCTATCTTTTAGGCTCTATAGATGGATATAAACTATTTATAGCACAATATAATGGGCGAGAGCCTGAGCTTAAAGATGGTAGAGATATATTTGCTTGGCAGTATACAGGTAAAGGACATATCGGCGGGGTTAATGGATATATTGACAAGAGTAGATTGTTAGGAAGGCATAGCATACGTGAAATTAGATATAGAAGGCGGCATTAAGTCTACAAAAACGGAGTGTAAATTTAATATTAAAGTCACCTTATGATAATTAAGTGTCCAGAATGTGGTCATCAAGTGAGCGATAAAGCGCCTATTTGCCCAAATTGTGGCGTAGAAATAGCTGGGAACATTATAAAGTGTTTTCATTGTGGAAAGCTTTATATTAAAGAAGAAAAACAATGTCCTTTTTGTCATTATGTAAGAAAAGAAAAAGATTTACAGTCTTCCGTTAATGTCAATGATAAAGAGCAGGAAGATAATATTGAGGTAAAACCAAATATTAATTTAATAGTAAATAGGCGAGAATTAGATATACAGCGAAAAAGAAGTATATCAAAAGAAGTAACAAAAATAAAAAAAACAAAGAAAAATATTCATAAATCGCTTATAATAGCTATTATGATGACTATTATAACAAGTGTTATTTTGTTTTTTATATATACAAATATAAGTAAAACAGCAGATAAACAAGAATACGAGATAGCATTAAAAGAAAAAGATTCTACATTATTTAGGCAATTTCTTGGAAAATACCCAAAATCTTCTATTAAGCAAAAAGAAATAATAAATTCTTCATTCAATAAAGGAAAGTATATTGGTAATAATGAAAAATTAGAGGAGATTATTGACAATAGTACTCGCGAGGAATTATTGAAATATTTAGATGCACATCCTAAATCTCCATATAGAACAGCAATATTATCTAAAATAGATGAAATAGATTGGCAAAAGGCTATATTATTAAATACAAAAAGTGCTTATTTACATTATATGGCTCAGCATCCTAATGGTCTTTATAAATTAGAATCTCATGAGATATTAAATAGAGATTTCGTTAAAATAATTTCGGAAGAAGAAAAGAAGAAAGCATTTTCTTGTGTTAGACAGTTATTAGTAGGCATCAATACCCGTAATAAAAATAAAATTAATAGTGTGGTTGAGACTAAGTTAAAGTTTCAAGGAGCAGCAGGCTCTACTTCTAAAGATATTATTAAATATATGAATGATAAGCTATATCAGGCAGATGTAAAAACAATAAATTGGCATTTAAGTGATTTTAAAAATATAATCTTTAAAGAAGGAAACGATAGTTCTGTACAGCTTAAAATACCTGCAAAACTGATTATTGACAGAAAGGGAGGAAAAGGATTGAAAAGATATTTAATAAAAGCTACGGTAAAGTCGGGGAAGATAAGACAAATAAGCTGGAGTTGAACACATATAATTGTCGGTAGTATAAAGTATCAAATATAATAGCAATAAGAAAAGAGTAAGCACCTCACATCTATTACTTTTGTGTGATATAATTATTTCATTAATTTCGCCTAAAGAACTTACGTTTTCTTAGATAAAATATTCTTCAGATTTTCTTATATTTTTACTGTTATGAGGTGCTTACAAAGCATTTTATATAAAACATACATATATAAAAAATACTTTTACTTTTAAAAGAAAAGATTTTTATAATTTCTTTTTATACAAAAGTTTCTAAGAATTTTATGCTGCCTTCTATTTTAAGATTTTTTGTAGTAGCAGGAATAAGTATTGACTCTCCAGCAGAAAAGGAAACATGTTCGCCGATATCATCTGTAATAACTGCATTGCCATTTAAACCAACAAGAATAACAAAAGAGTCTAAATCGCTATAATCAAGCGTCATGGTATCTGTAAGGTCATAAACTGATGTAGTAAAATAAGGGCAGCGTACTATTTCTACCCCTTCATTTTTTTTAGGTATATAATGAGTTTTATAATCTGGATAAACAGTATAATCTATGCACTCAGCAGCCTGTTCCGTATGTAACTCTCGCATGTTTCCAAATTTATCTACACGTTTAAAATCATAAATGCGATAAGTTATATCGCTTGTTTCCTGTATTTCTGCAAGGAAGCATCCTTTACCTATAGAGTGAATACGACCAGCAGGTAGAAAGAAAACATCTCCTTCTTTAACCTTATATTCTGTTAACGCTTCGGTTATAGTATCATTTTCTACCATATCCTTATACTCTTTAGGTGTTATAGATTTAGTAAGTCCTGTACGTAAAGAAGCATATTCTTCACTCTTCATAACATACCACATCTCTGTTTTACCACGCAACTCACCTTTTTTATGTGCTTGTTCATCATTAGGATGCACTTGAATGGAAAGTTGCTCACGAGCATCAATGAATTTAACTAATAAAGGAAAATCATTAGCAAAGCGTGCATAGTTATCTTTTCCTACAAGGTCCGCTTTAAGAATTTTTACAAGCTCATTAAGTTTCTTACCAGCATACTTTCCGTTAGCAATAATACTCTCATTGCCACGAACTCCAGACACCTCCCAGCTTTCGCCTATTCCTTTAGGAGAATTATCTATTTTCTTGAAAGGAGCAATTTTGTTTCCACCCCAAATAGTTTGCTTTAAGAGTGGTTGAAATTTTAATAATGACATTTTTATTTAGGTTTTAACTAATTAATTATCTCTATACAAATTATAATGGTAATGCAAAATTACAAAAAAATAAACTATTTGCTATATATATTATCTTCTTTTAGAAAATGAAACATTCTATATAAGTTGCATAAAATAAGAAATATTATTATTTTTGCATAAACAAATATATTTTGATTATATATATAACTTTTGTTATTTAACAATAAAAACATTTATTTTACAATAAAAATAGAAATGAATAATCAATACTGGTTGAAAAAGAAATTACATATAACTCTGTTATTAATATTAATAAGTAATACTATTCTTGCACAGTATAATTTCAAATTATCAGGTACGTTTACAGATGTTAAAAATGGTACTCTAATATATGAATATATTATTAGAGGACAAAAACAAAAAATAATTACCGAAGAAGCTCCAATAAAAGATGGAAAATTTATATTATTTGCTAAATTAGAAAATGCTTGTGCAGCTACTTTACAAGTAAAAGATAGACAGTTTTATACTTTAAGTACTATCTTTGTACCAAACGAAGAGGCAATAGTATATGGTCCTATATCTGAAGATTATAAATTGGCATGGACAGGAACTACTTTCTATAGACAATACGGAAAAGCTAAAGACTTTATACGAGTATATGAAAATGAATTTTCACAAGCTGATCAACTTATGTACAAAGGTATAAAAGCTGGTGGAAATGTTAATAAACTCCGTAAACAAAACATGGAAGCTCGTCGAGAAATAAACTATGCAAAGGGGCTTGCAGCTGTAAAGTATATACGTGAACATATAAATGAAGAAGGAACTTTAGGTATTATGGCAAGTGCTAATATAGACAGTATACCTAAACTTCTGTCAATGTATCCTAAGGAAATATCTGAGGGGAGATTAAAAAAGGAAATAGCACTGGGATTGGAATATTATAATATTTTTGTAAAAGAACGTAATGCTGCTTATTATACTAAGAATCGTATAGAAATGAGCCGACCTGCATTAGAATTTAATTTGAAAGGTCTTAATGGTAATCTTGTAACACTTAATCAATATAAAGGTAAATTTCTTATAATAGATTTTTGGGGTTCATGGTGTACTTGGTGCATAAAAGGGTTCTCAAAGCTAAAAGCTTTTTATGCACAACATAAAGATCAGGTAGAAATTATAGGAGTGGCATGTAAAGATGATGATAAACAGTGGCGTCAAGCAATTATAAAATATGCACTTCCTTGGCAACATGTACGAAGTGAAGATGGAATAGCAGAGCAAATATATAAGGTATATGGCTACCCATATAAAGTTATAATAGATAAAAATGGAACTGTTATAAAATCTTTTGCAGGTAACGACAAAGAGTTTTATACTTATATGGATAGATTATTAAAGAAATGAAATTACAAAATTAAAACGATAAGGAGTTTTTATATATCATATAAGCAATAATATATTTTATGTTTTTAGGGTAGAGCACATACTAATAATATAAAAAAAATAGGTAAATATCTGCAATGTGCAGTATTTACCTATTTATATGAAAATATTTTATTTATTTGATATCATCGTATGCCCTAAGAGCTTCTTTAAAACGATTATTAACATCTTCGAAAGAATATAGTCCATCTGCATTTTGACTAATTCCTTTTAGTTTTAAAGAGAAAACTTGTGGAGCATGTTGTAAGTCTAATAGAGACATTTTTTGTAGTTGGTCTGTACTTTGATAAACTATATTTACTGCAATATACGCCTTTCCCGTAGCATCTACCCACTTTTCAAAAACTAGTTTAGAACCTATAGGAGTCTTTTTTTCAATAGAATTAGGCAAACTATATTCTTCTACGCCAAGGGCTGCATTAACACTGGCTATGTTTGAATCGTGTCCACAAAGGAAGGTAAATTTCCTTCCTACAGAGTTTAGCTCATCAAACATATATTGTAATAAAGGGTGTGCAACGTTTGCAGCTACAATAGGTGCAGTGAAAAGAACATCTCCATAAACATCTTTAATCTTTGCAATCTTAGTCCAGTCTTCACGACTTATTTTATGCCCAAAAGCAGCTTTCATAGCATCTGGCTCTTCATAATATTGAAGAATAAAGGCATCACTTGCAGAATTAGCATTTTTTAAAGATCCTTTCATACCAGGCTCTTTATTTAGATCAAGTGTAATCTTTGTATCATCATAAGTGAAATCTTTTATTTCACCTTTTTTATAATACTCACTCTGTTTCATATCTAACACCTTTGCAATTAGGGCATAACTTTCTTTTAATTGTTTGTTAATGCCAACTAATCCCTCTTTACCTCCCATAGCATTGATTTGTTTCATAGCTTGCATACGGAAAGCATCACTAGTTTTTGTTAGGCGTGGATTAAAAATTGGATCCATTTTAGAAGGTACAAAGCGGTGATTTACGCTTAAGTTAGCTACAGGCATAAAGCCACTTGAGAAATATTGAGCTGTAGCTATACAACGTTGCATAGAGTTAGCATATAGATTAACCTCATCAATGGTAGGTACATGATTCTCTTTAAATAGACCTGTTTCTACTGTCCATTTGCGGAAAAACTGTCCCATTTCTGTTTCTAAAACACCACCTCTAAGAGTTAATTCACTTGCTGCAGATGTCCAGTTAGTCCACTGATGTGGAGTCATTTTACTAAGTGTTGAGCCGTTAGTAGATAATGGTGAACGAATATTATGGCGAGAAAGGATTACTACTTCTTTTAATTGGTACCTACTCTTAAAGTCTTGTGTGCGCTGTAACTGTGCTAAAGATATTGATGGGCAAAGTAAAGAAAGCGCAAGTAAAAGTAAAAAGGAATTTAGTTTTTTCATTTTTCTTTAATTTGTTATTTGTTGTATTAAAGGAGTCTATATTTTCCATTAGACTCCTTTTTACATAGATAAATGTTAGATCTTAGAATTTGAACTGCAATCTAGTTTCAAGTATAGAGAATGTGTTATCTTTAAAGGCATCATTGTCTGTAGCACGAGTAATAGAGCCACGTACACGCCAAATCATATATTTATTAATGTAATAGTTGAATGTAAGTGAATAATCATTAACTTTACCTCCACGAATATTTGCTTTATTGTCTGTTAAGGTAGAGTAATTGTATCCTGCAACTAATTCCATAGAACCAGGATCAGGAGTAGCAATACCTGCATCAGATTTTGTATATGTATAACCATTACCTTTAACAAGGAAGCGGAGGTTAGTGTATGCACCATAGGCATGATAGTTTGGCATTTCTTTATCACGTGTAATGTTTACATAGAAATACTGTCCTTCAACACCAAAATTGCCATAAGCTGCTGTAAATTCTGGAGATATCTTCCATAAATTCTTAGCATTGCCGATAGTGGCTTTTTGTACTTCTACATTAGCAATACGAGTTGGGAATGATGCTTTAAGAGTATAACTTTTGTGATTTAATTTTTCATCAGAATTGTAACGAGGAGTTTCAAAAGCACCACTGACTCCTACATGAAATAATTTGCCTCTTTGGGTAAAAGGACGATAGACAAAACGAGTCATAACACCCCATGCTTCATTTCCTATTTTATCGGTAGAATTTTTCATAGCATCATTTTCTGCAAATAGAGAAGCTGTTGCATGTATTTTATCACCAGAATGTACAAACATAGCACCCAGCAAACGACTATTAAAGAAAGCTTGATTAGCTTCAGGTTCTTCCATAGATATTTTGAAACTTGAAGAAGTAGCACTCTGAAGACCAAACTGATGAACAAAGTAGCCTGCACGAACAAGGTTCTCTTTGTTGATATTATAATCAATGTTGATGTCTTTTAAAGAGAGCTTTTGACGTGCATAGCCGATATCTACTTTAGCTTTCCATTTGCCATATCTAGCACTAAAACCTACACGGGCATCAGGAATAGCTGCACCATTGTTTAGTTTTTTGTTTAACTCTTCATTGTTATTTTTCATAATGCCTGCATCTATAAGAATACGACCAGAAACTTTTGTTTCTAATTTCGGTTCTTTTTGAGCAAAAGTACTTGTACTAACGAGCAATCCACAGATTGCAATTGCAATATTTCTTTTCATATCTTAGATAAATATGTTGATTAATAATACTTTAAGTTTTATTTTTAATTAGAAGCTTTAAAAGTACTTTTAGTAACTTTTCCTTCTTTTACTAATTTTGCAAATTCTTTTTTAGCCTTTGCCATTTGAGCTTGAAAAGCAGGATTAGCATGCAGGCGAGCTACCACTGCAGCACTTACTATACGAGCAGCATCTACATCGCTTTGCCAGTGATATCCACAAATAACACGACTTTGTCCCATCTCATATCCACGTTTTAGAATTTCGTTTTGACGATCTACATTTATTTCTGAAAGTACAAGAGCTGTAGCCCAACCTATAGCAGTATGTCCAGAAGGATAGGAACCATTAGTAGAAAGCTCCTGCTGCTGTTCTGGGTTGCAGGTCATTTCTTTATAAAAAGCAAAAGGACGAATGCGCATATAATGATTTTTAGCTCCACGTGTAGCAAGGTCGCCAGCATCTTCGCGTATATTTAAAACAAGTTTATAAATTTCAGGTGTTGTTTCTTTACTAATATTTACACCAAAGGCCTCTGAAAAAGCCTGTGGAACACCATCACCACCCACACGAGCATCTTTTACAGCCTGATCGCCTCGTGGAGTATCACGTTGCATTTTTCCCCATTGGTATTGTGCTTCATCATAAAGAAACTGAACACTGCCTTGTTTTGGAGGAGCTGGAAGAAGATCTAAAGAGCTTGCTTGTTGCCCGTCTTGAAGAAAATACAAATCAGGTCTTGTTCTAACATCTTTAATCTTAGAAGAGTTTTGTGCAAATGTTGTTACTGAAAAAAATGTCAGTACACTAACAAAAAGAGTTTTGTTTACCATAAGTTTTAATTTTAATAGATTTTTAAAAATGTTTTTATGTGTTGCAAAGATAGTATAAGAGAATAAAAAAAATAGTTGCATTTGGTTATTTTTAAAAAATAATAAATTGCAACTATCTTAAAGTGCTTATTGTCAGTGCTTATCTATTCTACTATTTTTATTATATAATAAACTAAAGTATATGGATTAGTATCACAATAGGTTTTAAGAGATGTAATATTTTCTTTTATTTTGCTATGGTATATTCTGCTTATTACCGGATTTAAGTTGCCAAGAACACCTATCATTCCTGGTAGTAAGGTACGTTTTACTTTAGGGTTAGCTAAAAGAAGTAATAAGACCTTTATCTGTTGATTGTTATGACTATTGAAATGAAGAATATTTTCTATTACTTCTTTATCAGTTTTTAAAAAACTTTCATAAAGCAGAATGATGTTTGAAGCTATTCTACTTGTAATATCACGTGTAGCTGTGAATATGTTGTTAATTTGGCAGTGGTCAAACCGTCGTAGTCTTTGACTTTCATTCTCTTTCATTATAATATTATACTTATAAGTATATTCTTGCATAAGGTTTTGTAGTCTTATAAGTAAATTTATTTGCGTAAAATGATTATCTATATTACAAAGAGAGCGTAAAATAGTTATTCGGTCTTGTATTGTAACTTTTTTTTGGATATTCTCTAATTCGGCTATTAGAGTATCTATAACAAAAGGATAAACTTTTAAGGTTTGCAATTTTTGTTTTGTGTTGTTTATGTATTTTAGAATTTCATTCAAGGCTTTATCAGAAAAGATCTGCTCATATTCTTTTTTTATAATAGTAAAATCGTTATAAATTTCTGATAGAGGTTTACGATGGCTATTCTCTTCTATTTTATCTAACATTGTAGACATATTTTCATTTATACCATGTAAGGTAAGAATGCCTTCTGAAGAAATGCGAAGCATTTGAACATGTTCTACTAAATTGTGTACATTACATAGCCATTTTTCATTGCGATTACTTTGATAGATGATCAAATCGATATTATTTGAATTTTTAGCTTTTTCAGAATCGTTAATAAGTTGTTTCTGCTCTTGAAAATCTGTATTACGGATTTGCTCTATTTGTCTATCAATAACTTTTATCATTTGTAAAGCAGCATCACGATTTATATGCATTATACGTTCAGAAATATGTTTTATCTGCTCATTAGTTTTTGTTATATTTTTTCTATTAGTTTTTATTAGTTTTATACTATTATTTATATCTGTAATAGCATCTTTACCATTTTGTTCGAGATAGGCAAGCATAGTATTTAAGCTCTTTGACCGTTGTTGTAGGTCATTTATTCGTATTTGTAATTGTTTTTTCTGCAAACTATGGTATTTATATATTGAAAGTAAATATACTAAGATAATAAATATTAAGGCAGGTATTATAATTAGAAACAATAATAAGCTATTAACTTTATTATCAAAACTAATCCACTCTAATTTATTTTCTTGATAGGGAGATAAAATAGCCATTCCAATATTAGAGCCAAGGTAAAGCTTTTTTTTGCTTACAAAGCATGCAAGTGGATTAAAGCGAATATCTGCATATAACAGTCCACAGTCTTTAATCTTTTTATTTTTAATGATATATTTATGTATTCCTGCTTCAGGTATTGTATATATAATACTGTCATTTATGCTAAAAAGTCGTTTATTACCATTAACTTCTATGGAGTCTATCCCAAGATATAGTAGCTTATGATTAGTTAAAAAAAGAACATTTCGCTCATAACTATTGTTTACGAGTAAGTCATGTATGAAGGGATATTTTCCAGTGCCTTTAACAGGGAACACCTTTCCTCCAGAAAGGCAAAAAATGCCATCATTTAGAGTTGATATATATAGATCTTCACTATATAGAACATGAGATATTGATGTTATATATTTATTGTTCAATTGTTTAACGGTATCAATTTTACAAGTTTTAGAATCTATGCTCAGTAGGAAATCTTGAATACCGAGAAGAATTTTTTTATTTTTTGGCAAAACGGTCATAGATGTAATATGTGTATTAGTATGGTAAAGAAGCCGTGGGTGTACTAAAAGATAATTATATAAGTAAGAATCAGCTATATTGACATAGTATAGATTATTATTATTACAGTAATAAATAGTATTTCCAATAGCACAAAATGATGTAATGTTATTATCTTGAGGGAACTCATATATTTTATAAGCTGCCCCAGTACCAGCTTTTTGAAAAAACAATTCATTATAATCGTTAACGTAATAAAAATCTTTCCCATTGTAAAAAGCTGATAGTATAGGTGTATTACTATTAAGTACACCTAAATGGTGAGGAATTCTCCATACAGCATTATTAGTTATCATCAATGAGAAACCATTACCATTATTTGGTAAGATAAAATTATGTGATGTGTTAGGAATATTATAATATAATGGTATAGAAACAAACCTTTTTAGGTCATCAGAAAGATGAATGGAAGAAGGAGATATGAAATAGTAAACTTTCCCTATTTTGTAAAAAGCCAAAGCTGTGTTAGGGAGTGATATTTCTTTAATAAGTTTTCCTTCAAGAGTTTCTATAATCATTTGTCGATCAAGGAGAATGTATAATTTCCCATTATTTATGGATAAATAGTTAATATTGTGCCCTTTATGCCTAAAATAAATCTTTTTATTTTGTAAATTATAAAATATTAGCCCTTCATGAGTAGCTGCAAATAAATATTTTCCTTTACTAATACATAGTTGGGTAATAGGGAAAGGCATACCTTTATTTTTTATATTGTGCTTGTTTATAGGGTATATAGGTATCATTTGTGAGTTATCATGATTTTTTAAATCTATTTTATAAAGACCTTGTGAAGTAGCTGCAAAGATGTTGCTATCAGATATTTCAATATCGTAAGGAGAATAGCGATTTCCTTTATTCTTTATAGTGTATGTCTTCTTATGAACAAGTGTATTATTCTCTATCTTATAAAGCTGTATCCCTGCATTTCGTGATGCTATCCATAATTTAGAGGAGTCTTGGTTATCACGTGCTATATCATAGATGCGGTCTAGTCCTGTATTATATTTTTTATTATTTTGTTTTTCAATGTGATATATTATTCCTGTTTCGCTTCCTATCCAATAACCCTTATTGTCAGACGATAAGGAAGAAAGCTGTTCATTACAGAGGTATTCCATATCGAAGAGCAAATTAGCAGTTTCTTTATTATCGCAAGATGTAAATAAGAATAAGTTAGATAGGCATATAAAAATACATATATAATAGTAAGGATGTTTTTTTAACATATAATATCTCATGGTTATTTTATTGTTAGTGGCATGCCTCTATTTCAGACTATTTTATCTGATAAATATCACATTGTTATATAAAGAAGTATCATATTTTTCTAATACCATTGTACGCTTTGTGAAAAGCTGCTATGCTTGTCGTATTTTAAAGCATCGGTAAGAGTGGAAGCATTGGCACGGAAGGTAAAATTATAAGAAGTGTAAGGAGCTAGTACTACAGAGGCACTCATATTGAAGCAGTGAAGATCGCGTGAGAGGCTGGCAGTAGTCATGCTCAATTTATGATTATCAAAGTCATATCCTGAAGAGAAATTAATATTCCATCCATCACTAATACGTATGTTACCACTAAAATTAAGTGTTTGTGAAAATCTATATGCGTATCGCATCTTATCGTAAAGGAATTTTCCACCTATATCTTCACGCATAGTGATACCATACCCAAAAGTTAGTGACCATGGCATGTTAAAGGTCATATAACCATCTTCATCAGTTGCAGCAATGTTGCTTTCTTGTTTTTTTGCTTTATATTTGCCTTTTTCTAATTTGTCATCAATATTACTATCAATATCTGTATCTGTTTTTCTACGCTCGCTATTGTTATCTTCATCTTTGTTTTTTTGCTCATCGTGACTAAAAAGTTTCTTAATTTTGTCAGGATTAATCGTATATGAGATGTTTTGCGAAAAACCTTGGAAACGTGGCATACGACCAAATGATATTTCGGTATTATTGCTTTGATGTATAGCACCATTTTTATCTACTTCCCAAGCATAAGTGGCAAATTGAGCATTCATGGAGAATGTGTAGCTTTTAGAAAGTTTGAGACGTATACGGGTAGACAGATCTGACCATGGATGTATCTTTGCTGCGGCATTATATGACATGGAAAGTCCCAGTTCGTCAATGAGGCTAATTTTTTTATATCCAGTAGAGTCTTTCTCACTTCGTAGCTTCATTTCAATATTATTGCTAATATCCCATGATAACATTTCAGACTTAGTATTACCAGGAACTCCATAAAGCTCGTTTTTATATGGTGAATATTCAATAAAACTTACATTACCATCAGCATCTGTTTTTTGATAGCTATCCCAATAACCATATTTGCGTGCTCCAAAATTAGGTGAGTAAGAGAAAGATATATTTGGTGTTATGACATGACGAATAGCCATTATTTTAGATCCAAATATTTTTTTATTTGGGACATAAAAACCATATAATTTTGTTGTCATTCCTACGCTAAGACTCCAGTTATAGATATTATGAAAGCCATAAGTAGTATCTGCAGTTTCCTTTCTTAAAGAGTTATCCCATGAGCGTGTAACTTTATTGGTATACATGCGATCGGTAAACTGAAAGGACGGAGTTATATTAATGTAGTTAAAAAGGCTGAAGTTGCCTTGTATAGGAATGGTATGTTGAAAAGCATTTTTCCAATCTTTTATAATATTAGAATGTAAAAGGTTATTTTCTTTAGTGTTTATAGAATTAGAGAGTTGTCCTGTATAACTCATTGATATTTTCTCATACCAACGTTCTTTTCCTACAGCATGTTTACGTTTAAAAGGATAAAATCGAGATATAGACAAGTTTATATCAGGTAAAGTAAGAGCTATGGTAGAATCGATCATGTTTTGTGAAAGATTGGCAGTGGTATTTAATGTTAATCCTATGCTTGAAAATCTTGTACTATAGCTAATAGATGATGTTCGTGTACTTTGTGTAAGTGCCTGCGGATTGTACATACTATAAAGATTGTTACGTTCGTATGATGAAGAGGCAAAGTTTACACTTGCAGATAGAGAGTTAAAAGGATTTGCTTTTGAGTCCTGACGATGATTCCATTGTAGCTTGAAACTTTCTTGACGAGAGTAGTCAGGGAAGCCCTTATCTCCCAATCTTGTGTCTTGGTAGCTAAAGAGGAACGAACCTGAATATCTATACCTCTTGCGATAGTTAGAAGCAGCACTTATACCCCATGACCCTTGAGTATATATCTCGCCTAAGAGTTTTAAATCCCATTTATCATTGATGGCAAAATAATATCCTATATCACGTAGATAGAACCCGCGCGTATATTCTTCACCATAGCTGGGCATAATAAGTCCCGAAGAGTATTTTTTCGAAAACGGAAAAAAGCCATATGGTATTGCTAAAGGAAGTGGCACATCAGCTACTACAAGGTATGCAGGACCGAAGACAACATCTTTTCCCGGACGAACTTTAGCGCGAGAAAGTGCGATGTAGAAATCTGGGTGGGGTTTGTCGCAAGTTGTATAACGACCATGTTGCAGGTAAACTATACCTGTAGAGTCGCGCTTGCCCGTTTCTCCGCTTAAATATCCTTCTTCTTGATGAGTATAAATATCTTTTATTATTCCTTTCTTCGATTTAAAATTGAAGGCCATTGTGTCTGTTTTATACTCATCATTTCCCATGTTAAAGATAGGTTTACCTTTTATCCCTCCTTTAGAAGTAGAATCTACACTACCAGTAGCACGTACAAGTGAGTTGTTTAAATCCATAGAGATTTTATCACTTTGTAATTTCATGTTTTCATAGTCTACTTTTGAGTTGCCATAAAGATGAGCTATTCCTGTATTGGTATTGTATACTATAGAGTCATCTGCGGTATAGTAAACAGGGGCATCTATAGTTTTTGAACGTAATCGCATAATACTATCGGCACGAATAGAGTCGTCTACAGCTTTATTATGTAGGTAAATGGAATACTGCAAAGAGTCCATTTTTGTTGTATCTATTTTTGGATCTTCTTTCTTTGTTGATGATATATTATTATTTATACTTGTTTTAGGGTATAAAACACTATCTATGGGTACAATAATAGGTTTTGTCGTGTTAGAGATATTTCTAAGCGACAAAGGCATATTTATTTTTGCCATTGCTATGGCTATGGTAAAAATAAACAGAGTTATAATAGTCTTATTCCTCATGATCTTTAGCATGCAAATTTACATAAATCCTATTGAAAAATGAGGACGTTTCGCTGTTTTTAACGTTTTAAGATTTATTAAAGGATTATTATGTAAAGAAAAAGATTGCATTTTTATGTTGAATATTATTGCTGTTTGGTAAAACTCCAAAAAGTATAAATATCTTCCCCGAAGCCCCGTAAAAAAGGACTTCTGAGATAAATCTTTCAAATATAAGATCCCTAATCGAAAAGACTTGGTTCTGGCGGCGCTTTTTGCATCTCCTTTGCAAGGAAATTATTCCATGTTTTTCTCAAGATTTTCCATGAATGCAATAAAATCGATGTAGTATATGAGCATAATTAGTGCCATGGTAATAATCTGCGAGAAAGCACAGTATCTCTTGATGCTTCTTGACAGAATTGTTATCAGCAGATTCGCAATCAAGACCACATATATCTGTATTTGTATGGCATTGGCACTGTACCCATAGAAGAGAAATGAAGTGAGAAGTTCTGTTTAAGCTGTTTATACAACGACTCAATAGCACTATCTTAGTATAATAATATCTCTTAAAGATTATTAAATATATAATGGGCATTTGAAGTCAAATGCCCATTATACTTAAAATGTTTTTTTAATAAGCGAACAAAGGATACTTCTTCATGGTTTCATTTACTTTAGAACGAACATTTGTTATTGTTTGTTCATTTTCTGGATCAGAAAGTACTTTATCAATAAGTTCTGCTATAAGTACCATTAAGTCTTCTTTAGCACCACGAGTAGTAATAGCAGCAGTGCCAAGACGTATACCAGATGTTTGGAAAGCTGACCTTGTGTCGAAAGGCACCATGTTTTTATTAACTGTTATGTCAGCAGCAACAAGTGCATTCTCTGCGACCTTACCCGTAAGATCAGGATATTTTGTGCGGAGATCAAGTAGCATAGAATGATTATCAGTACCTCCAGAAACTATTCCATATCCACGCTTAATAAGCTCTTCTGCTAAGATAGCTGCATTTTTCTTTACCTGTAGAGCATAATTTTTCCAATTAGGTTCAAGAATTTCACCAAAGGCAACAGCCTTGGCTGCAATAACGTGCTCTAAAGGACCACCTTGATTACCTGGGAAGACAGCGGAGTCTAATAATTGAGACATCTTTTTTACTACACCTTTAGGAGTGGTATACCCCCATGGATTATCAAAGTCTTTCCCCATCATAATAACTCCTCCACGTGGTCCACGAAGGGTTTTATGTGTAGTAGTAGTAACAATATGGGCATATTTAACAGGATTTTCAAGCAAGCCAGCAGCTATTAAGCCGGCAGGGTGAGCCATATCAACCATAAAGATAGCCCCTATCTCATTAGCCACTTTGCGAATACGTGTATAATCCCACTCTCTACTATAAGCAGAAGCTCCTGCTATTATCAGCTTAGGCTTATGTTTATAAGCAAGAAGCTCAAGATTATCATAATCTACACGTCCAGTATCCTTATTAAGCTGATAACCTATATGGTGATAAAGGATTCCGGAGTTATTTACAGGACTACCATGTGAGAGATGTCCTCCATGGTTAAGGTCTAGACCCATAAAGCAGTCTCCTGGTTTTAAAACAGCTAAAAGAACAGCTTGATTAGCCTGTGCCCCAGAGTGAGGCTGTACATTTGCCCAACATGCACCGAACACTTTTTTAACACGTTCTATACAAAGTGTTTCAACTTCATCTACTACCTGACAGCCACCATAATAACGTTTTCCAGGATACCCTTCTGCGTATTTGTTGGTAAGACATGAACCCATAGCAGCCATTACTTCATCACTAACAAAATTTTCTGATGCGATAAGCTCAATACCTTTTAATTGGCGTTGATGTTCTTTTTCGATAAGATTAAAAATAGTAGTATCTTTTCTCATAAGTTATATAAAATGTTTAGATAAAAGCCATATATATAAAGGTTAACCTTAAACGGCTTTTATAGTTATAGATCTGCTGCAAATATACGAAAACTACTTTAAGTAAATACATACTTTTTGAAATAAAAAAATGAAATTTTATAGTTTTTTATACAAATTGATATTATCTTTGTGGAAGAAAAATGAATATAGATGAATAATTCTCTTAATATAGCTGTTGTCGGTGGTGGAGCCGCAGGCTTTTTTACTGCAATAACAGCTAAAAAAAACTTTCCAGAAGCTAATGTAACTATATTTGAGAAATGTAATAAGGTATTAGCAAAGGTAAAGGTTACTGGAGGGGGGCGTTGCAATCTTACTAATACTTTTATTCATGTTACAGACATGAAACAAGTATATCCACGAGGAAGTAAGATGATGAAGCACCTTTTCAAGTTGTTTGACAACAAAGCTTGTATGCATTGGTTTAGCAAACATGGCGTTCCTCTTATTATACAAGAGGATCAGCGAGTTTTTCCTAAATCTCAAGATTCTCGTACTATAATGGAAGTACTTTTAACAGAAGCAAATAAGTTAGGGATAAAAGTCGTTGTAAATAAACAAATAGTATCGTTAAAACAGAATAATGATGGATTATTTTGTCTTACATTTGTTGATCGTTCAGAGATTTTTTTTAATAGAGTAGCCATTACTACAGGTGGTGCTACAATATCACATCAGTTAGATTACCTAAAGATGTTGGGACATACTATTGAAAAGCCTATTCCGTCTCTTTTTTCTTTTAAAATAGAGGAAGAAAGATTCTTAAAACTTAAGGGTACTGTGGTTCCTCAGGTGGTGGTAAGCATACAAGGTAAAAAACTACATGCGGTGGGAGATTTGCTTATTACACATTGGGGAGTAAGTGGTCCTGTTATTTTAAAACTTTCGTCTTATGCTGCTAGGTTTTTAGAAGAAAATCATTATAAAGCACAAATAGCCATTAGTTGGGTAGGAGATAGGTCTCGCAAGGAAGTAGAAGCTACAATACATAAAATAATTAAAGATAATCTAAAAAAGCAATTAAATAGTATTCGCCCCTTTAATCTTACTTCTAAACTATGGCTATATATTATTAATAAAGTAGGGTTAGATCAAGTAAGGTTGTGGAGTGAATTAGGTAAGAAAGGTTTTAATAGGATAGTAGAAGTGTTATCTAACGATGTTTATACTATTATAGATAGAGGTACATATAAAGACGAATTTGTTACTTGTGGTGGTATAAGTTTAAAGTCGATAAATCAAAATACACTTGAGAGCAAGAGTTGTCCAGGTCTTTTTTTTGCAGGTGAAATCCTTGATGTAGATGGTGTTACAGGAGGATTTAATTTACAAGCAGCTTGGACAATGGGATATACTGTAGGGCAGTATATAGGAATAAAAAATAATAAATAATAATTACTTTGTATAAATTTGATAGTATGAATATATTTAAAGAATTAAGAAGAAAGAACCACCCACGAGTATTGGGAGCTATTGATATTTTTAAGTACATTGGCCCTGGTCTGCTTGTAACAGTAGGATTTATAGATCCTGGTAATTGGGCTAGTAACTTTGCAGCAGGCTCTGATTTTGGTTACACTTTATTATGGGTAGTAACACTATCTACTATAATGCTCATTATTTTACAACATAATGTAGCCCATTTAGGTATTGTAACAGGTTTATGCTTAAGTGAGGCAGCAGTGAAATATTCACCAAAATGGTTGGGAAAGCCTATTGTGGTAAGTGCTTTTTTTGCGAGTATATCTACTTCTTTAGCAGAAATTTTAGGTGGTGCAATAGCTTTACAAATGCTTTTTGGTATAAGTATTCCTAATGGGGCATTGTTAACTACAATAGCAGTACTTATAATGCTTTTTACTAATAGTTATAAGCGTATGGAAAAGGCTATTATAGGCTTTGTATCAATGATAGGTTTATCTTTTTTATATGAGCTTTTTTTAGTAGACATACCTTGGCCAGAAGCTCTTAAAGGTGCGTTCTTGCCTTCCGTTCCTCAGGGTTCTCTTATGATAATAATGAGTGTGTTAGGTGCTGTTGTAATGCCTCATAACTTGTTTTTACATTCAGAGATAGTACAGAGTCGTGAGATTAATATAAAAGGTGATGAGCGCATAGAACGTATGTTGAAATATGAGTTTTGCGATACTTTGTTTTCGATGATAGTGGGCTGGGCTATTAATTCTGCAATGATACTACTTGCTGCTAGTACTTTTTACACTCATGGTAGTCATATTAATGAGTTGGCACAAGCACAAGCACTTCTCACACCATTACTTGGTAATAATGCTGCAAATATTTTTGCTATAGCCTTGTTATTAGCAGGCGTATCAAGTACTATAACCAGTGGTATGGCAGGAGGTAGTATCTTTTCAGGATTATTTAGTGAACCATATAATGTAAAAGATATACATTCTATAATAGGTGTTTTACTTTCGTTAGGTATTGCTTTATTAATGATTTTCTTTATAGGTAATCCTTTTAAAGGACTGATAATATCACAGATGATTTTATCTATTCAGCTACCTTTTACAATGTTTTTACAGGTAAGTCTAACTTCGTCTAAGCATGTAATGGGAAAATATGTAAATGAAAAAAGTACTACTATATTATTATATTTTTTAGCAACACTTGTATCTGCTTTAAATATTTGGTTGCTAATAGAAGCTATATAACGAAAAAAATTAGTAAGTTTGCATCACAATTAATAACTAAAATTATGAAGAAAATATTTACTATTCTTTTGTTTGGACTAATTCTTCAGACAAATGTATTTGCCTCTAAAGTGCAACGACCAAAATTAGTGATAGGATTAGTAGTAGATCAAATGAGATGGGATTACCTTTATTACTATTACACCGACTATTGTAATAATGGCTTAAGACGATTATTAGATAATGGGTATAGCTTTGCAAACACACAGATAAGCTATTCTCCTGCAGTTACAGCAGTAGGGCATTCTTCTATATTTACAGGAACAGTACCTGCTATTCATGGTATAGCAGGTAATTACTTTTGGCAAAAAGACAAATTAGTATATTGCTGTGAAGATGACAATGTACAAGGTGTTGGTAGTACAGGTAAAGAAGGAAAGATGAGTCCTCGACGAATGCTAACCACTACTATAGGAGATGAGCTTCGTGTTTCTACTGATTTTCGTTCACGTGTTTTTGGTGTATCACTAAAAGATCGTGCAGCAATTTTACCAGCAGGACATTCTGCCAACGCTGCCTTTTGGTGGGGAACAAAAGCTGGGCATTTTATTTCATCTACTTATTATATGGGAAAATTACCAGAATGGCTTATAGCCTTTAATGCTACACATAGTAAGCCTTCAGGTTATGATATAAAGACATCTACAGAAGGGGTAACAATGACCTTTGATATGGCTAAAGCAGTTATTAATAATTATAGGTTAGGTAGTAATGGGGCTACAGATATGTTAACGGTTAGTGTTTCTTCTACTGATGCAATAGGACACAAATATTCTACACGAGGTAAAGAAAATAAGCAAGTTTATATGCAATTAGATAAAGATATTGCTGATTTTCTTACCTATTTAGATAAGAACATAGGGAGTGGTAATTATCTTATCTTTTTAACAGCTGATCATGGAGCAGCTCATAATTTTAATTATCTGCGAGAAAATAAGATACCAGCAGGTGGTTGGGATTGGGAAACATCAACTAAAAAACTTAACACACATCTTAAAACTAAGTTTGGTGTTGCACCTGTAATGGGGGAAGATAATTATCAGTTCTTTTTAAATGACTCTATAATAGCAAAAGCTGGATTGAAAAAAGAAGATGTTATAGATGAGTCGGTAGAGTTTTTAAAGCATGATTCACTTATTATGTATGCTTTTGATTATAATAAGTTGGCACAGATTACTATGCCTACAGTTTTGAAAGAACGTTTGGTTAATGGTTATTTCCGCGATCGTTCTGGTGAGATAGGTATTGTAACTCGTCCTCAGGTGTTTGGAGCTAAAGATGTACCATCTTATCGAGGTACACAGCATGGACAACCTTTCCCTTATGATACTCATATACCATTCCTTCTTTATGGATATAATATACCACAAGGAGAGGATACTGAAGCTATAGGTATAGAAGATATAGCACCTACAATTTGTGCTTTACTTCATATACAAATGCCTGATGGATGTTTAGGTAAACCACGAACATTAAAACATCAAAAAGCGATAAAATAAGCATGCATATTGCAATAGCAGGAAATATAGGAAGTGGGAAGACTACTCTTACAAAGATGTTAGCCAAAAAGTATAATTGGTTGCCTCGTTTTGAATCAGTGGATTATAATCCTTATCTTGAAGATTATTATAAAGATCTTAAAAGATGGTCATTCCCTATGGAAATTTTCTTTCTTAAAGAGCGTTTTAAGGACTTATTAGAGATAAGTAAGTGTGATAAGCATGTAGTACAAGATCGCTCTATATATGAAGGTGTATATGTTTTTACTGCAAACAATTATGCTATGGGGAATCTGGATGATAGAGATTTTGAAACATATATGGAACTGTTTAAAGATTTAATAGATGTAGTAAAAATACCAGATCTAATGATTTATCTACGCTCATCAGTGAGCCATCTCGTGGCAAATATAGAGAAGCGTGGCAGAAGTTATGAACAAAAAATGCCTTTGGGATATCTTGAAAATATAAATAAACGTTATGATGACTTTATAATGAAAAAATATAAGGGTAAGGTTTTAGTTATAGATGCTGATAAGTTAGATTATCAGCATAATCCAAAAGACTTTGGAGTGATTACAGATAAAATAGACAGAGAGCTTTTTGGCTTGTTTTAAAAAGTGATTGATATTAAATCAGATATATATAAATGCATATAGCTATCGCAGGAAATATTGGTGCAGGAAAGACAACACTCACCAAGATGCTCGCAAAACGTTATGGTTGGAAAGCTCATTTTGAGCCAGTAGATAATAATCCTTATCTTGAAGATTTATTATAAAGATATGAAACGCTGGGCTTTTAATCTTCAAATATACTTTCTGAACAAACGTTTTTGCGATGTCGTAGAAATATCTAAGAGCAATGATACTATTGTTCAGGATCGCACAATATTTGAAGATGCTCGCATCTTTATCTTTGCACCTAATCTTCATGAGATGGGGCTTATGAGTGATCGTGACTTCAATAATTACTCACATCTTTTCGATTTGATGATGTCTTTAGTGAAGATACCAGATTTACTTATTTATATACGCTGTTCCATTCCTCGCTTAATTGACCATATTCAGCAACGAGGGCGTGAATATGAGCAAGCTATGCGTATAGATTATCTAAAGGGATTAAACAGGCGTTATGAAGATTGGATAAAAGATTATAAAGGGCATTTAATTATAGTAGATGGTGATACAACAGACTTTCAGGATAATCCAAAGGATTTTAAGCGTATTACAGATATGATAGACGATCGCCTTTTTGGATTATTTCCAATAGATGGTAAGTAAATATTATTATATGGCATAAATATGATTAAAAGAATATTAATTAGTTATTATTTATAGGACTATTAAAATATTAAGTTATTTTCGTTTCTTTTGTGTATTAAATAAGTGAGGGCATGTAGGATATATCTTTATACTACTTAGCTTTCACTTTTATATAAATATTTAAAGAAAGTATATTTTTTTTTGTTAGATAGAAATATAATAAAGTTATCTCTAAGCTATCTTTAGTTTTTTTTACTTTCCTCATACTTATATACTATTGTTTTTGTGTAAATTTGCACAACAAGTAGGAATTATAAATATATAATTCTTTTATTATGCTTTAAAGATTGTATTATAAATGAAAGTTTTCAGATTATCTTATGCCAGTTTATTCCCTTTGATTAAGCAGGCAAAGCATCTGTGGGTATCTTACTTTTGGACTGTTCCAGACAGCCTTTGGGCTTTAAAGGTAACTGTGGCTATAGCTATAATGATTATTCCATGCTGCCTATTAGGCGACCCTTTTATAGGTTGTACATTAGGGTTAGGCTCTGTAGGAGCTGCTCTTGCTGAAAGCGATGATCACCCTCGTGGTAGGCGATATAGTTTGGTTATAACTATTATAAGTTTTGTTGTTATGAGTACAAGCGTAGAGCTTCTTCATAATTATCCATGGGTCTATGGTCCAACTATGGCTATTACTACGTTTATTCTTATTCTTTTAGGAGGATTAGGTTCACGTTTTCAAGGGGTTACTTTTGGAGCATTACTTGTTGGGGTATATGCTATGTTAGGTTTAGGTTTTCGTCCTTGGTATTATCAACCTATTCTTTTACCACTTGGTGGATTAATGTATGGCAGCATATCTTTACTACTTTTATCTTTTCGTCCCTATCGTTTACTTAAAGAGCAGCTTACTTCAGGATATTCAAGTCTTGGCGAATATTTATTATTAAAAGCCTCTCTTTTCCCATGTACAAAATATGACTATAAGTATATGCAGCCACGTTTAGCAAGTAAAAATATAGCTGTAGGCGAAGGAGTAGATAAGTTTAAGAATGTACTTTATAATTTTCTTAATGTTTTGGAGGGAAAGTCTTTAGACGGTGTTTCACCTTATTATAGACAGTGGATTATCCTTCAGCAGCTTCACGAACGTGCTACTTCTACTCATCAGCGTTATGATGTTTTGAGTAAACGTTGTAAGAATGTTCTACTTTTAGAAGGTTTTGGGCAATATATGAAAGTACAAGCACAGACTATAAAGCGTTTTGGGTCTAACGTGTTATTAGATAAAAACTTTGTTTTACCAACCTCATTGAGTTGGACACATGACATGGTTAAGATGCAATTAGAGCAGAGCAAGAGTGATCCTGAATATAATTCTCTATCACTACTTTATAACAACTTAGAACATATACAGTCTTTACTTATTTCTTTACAAGATACATCTATTGGTTATAAGATTCCACTTGACGACTTACAGTATAAGCCAGCCCCATTTATAGAAAGGTTGCGCTCATTGTTTAGTATAGACAATTTACGTTTCCGCCATGCTTTACGTTTATCGTTATGTATGCTTTTAGGTTATATTTTAATGGAAATATTCCATTTAGAGAAAGGGGTGTGGATTATTCTTACTACAGTTTTTGTATGCCAGCGCGACTATGTTGCCACTCGTAGACGTCTTCCTGAACGCATTTTTGGGACTTTTTTTGGGGTATTGTTAGGTGCGGTCTTTGCCAAACTTTTACCTTCTATTGAGGGACAAATTTTAGTTACATTAGGTTCTATCTTTACTTTTTTTTATTGGGTAAGAAAGCGATATACTATAGCAGTAATATTTATATCTACATTTGTCATAGGCTCTTTTAATCTGCAAGGTGGTTATCAGATAAGTTTGGCAGGGTATAGGTTGTTATATACTTTAATAGGATCTGTAATTTCTTTTATAAGTGTTCGCTTTTTATGGCCTGACTGGCAGTATAGACATATACCACAATATCTTGATGAAGCTCTCACGAAAACAGGTAGATATTTTTATACTATATATGCAACAAATGTGCAAGGTACAGTATATTACCATAATCGTCGTGCTGCACATTATGCTGATAATGCGCTTGCTATGGCATGGCAAGGAATGGGTGTAGAACCTAAGAAGAAGCGATTATTACAACAAAAGGCATATATTTTAACCTATCTTCACCACTCCTTATTATCATATGTATCGGCTTTAGGTGCCCATTACTATGATAAACAATTACCACAAGAAGATATAGATATATGTAAGCATATAACTGCTGTTATCGAGCAAGTAAGGAATAATTTACATACATCTGCTAATATACATACATCTGCTTTACAGTTTTCGGAAGCTAAAAAATGGAACGTATTATTAAAACAACGTGCAAAGCAAACTAATCAGCAAAATCTTACTATTCTTTATAATATCTCTCGTACTGTTACTGATTTGCTAAAGGAGAGTTTAGATGCTGATGTTAGATTAGATAAAGTATAGCAAAAGCAGCTAAAAAATATTTTGAGAGATAATAATATGTTATATTTTCTCTTTATATTTACAAAGACGTCATCTTAACATAAGATATAACGTTTTTAATGCTTTGCTTTTTTTATAAATATTATTCATAATCATCTACAACAGAATTAATCATGTCCATCATAGGTTTTCCTATTTTACATATATTTGCAAGCTGGTCTTCCCAATTAGGTTGTAAGAAGAAGTCGTCAGTTAGTTTTAGCCAACAGCAATAATCTTTCATGCGAAGATATTTTATGTATTGATAGTCTTTTGGGAACCCCTTAGGACATGTTTTTAAAAAATCTAAACCAAATCCTTTATCAGAAGCTGTATTTTTCCCGTCCCATTTTCCTTCTCCTACCTTACCAAAAGTAGAAATGAAATTGTTATTTTCTACGTTTTTTAGCCATTCTTCAATATTTACAATAATCTCATTACGACAAGATGTTAGTATGTTTGTAGGTAGATAATAACAGCCTACAGCAATGATATTATTACCCGGTTGGAGATGTAAATAGTAACCTCCACGTAGAGATTTTCGTCCTTTTGCGCAGATATATGCTCCTAAATGGCGTTTATAAGGACTTTTATCTGGTGAAAATCTTATATCTCTATAAAAACGATACGTGCAATCTTTAGGAACAAGGTGAGCTATTTCTAAATCAAATTTTGATATAGCAGTGATAAGTTTGAAAACACTTTGCTCAAAATCGGCTCTTACTATGTCGTACTCTGTTTTGTGTTCTTGGAACCATTCTCTATTATTATTAATATTAATACCATTAAGGAATGTTTGTATTCTTTTAATATCCATAGGGTTTATCTTAGTTTGCTGTTATCTAAAAGTTTTGGACAAAATATATCGAAAGGACATTTAGTGCATAATGGACGTATGCTTTTACAGATATATCTACCATGTAATAATATCCAATGGTGTGCGTTTGTAACCTCTTTTTTATCTATATGTTTCATAAGATAATCTTCTACTTTGCGTGGCGAGTTAGCGTCTTTTGGTACTAATCCTAAGCGATGACTTACTCTGTAGACATGGGTATCAACGGCTAAGGTAGGCTTTCCGAACCATACAGCTTGTACAACGTTAGCAGTTTTACGTCCTACGCCAGGCAGCTTAATTAGTTCGTTAGGGTCAGATGGCACTTCGCCATCATAGCTATTTGTTAGCATTTGAGCCATTTCTACTAGATGTTTAGCTTTAGCATTTGGGTATGATACACTTTTTATATATTCGTATATTTCTTCTATTTTTGCTTTAGCCATGATTTTTGCATTAGGATAATGTAAAAATAAAGCTGGCGTTATTGCATTTATACGTTTATCTGTGCATTGAGCAGATAATAGGGTAGCGCATAGAAGCTGGAAAGCAGATCCAAATATTAGCTCGGTAGTAACTTCTCCTACGTGTGAGCGGAAGTAGTCCATTACTATTTTATATCTTTCTTCGCGAGTCATTATTTATTAAGAGTAGTATCTTTATGCTTTATATTTATTGCAAAGATACTTAAAACTAATCGAAAATTTGGTGCTTATAAAAAGTTAATGTACTTTTGTATTAAAATAAAAAAACAAAAACGATATGATTACTCCTATATTTGGACTTGTTGCTTTACTCTTATTAGCTTTGATAGGGTGGGGGGTAGCAGAGTTGAAAAATAAAACAGTGAAGTTCTTTCATTCAGAAAAGGAAGCCGAAGGTGAAGAAGAAATGCTTGAAGCTTTTGAAGCTCATGGCGGTAAGGAAATGAGCTTAAAAGATATTTTAGCTAACAATAGTACAAAGGGCTTTAAGTCGATATAATATGTATTAGAATATTACTATCCTTTTTCTTGAGTTTTATAGGATAGTAATAAAACTACTAAAAGGGCTTATACTCTCTATATAATAGGTATAAGCCCTTACTTTTATTAAAAAAAAAATTATATAATAATTATTTATATTTCTTTCTTTGCTTGCTTTTTATCCAAAGGTAAACGCCAAGTGAAAGAAACACTATAAGGATAATTATCATTTGCCATACATATTTTTCAGGCTCTATCCAAAATTCTTTAAAGAAATTTATGCGTCCAAGAATTTCTACAGGAGTCCAAAACACTATTACTGTAGCAATAGCCATACGTATATTAGCTCCCCATGCAGCAATGTGTAGTTGGTGTCGCAGCATGAATATAGAGCCCACGAAACAACCTATACCTATAAGAAACGTTATAGGATTATGATCTCCTAAAAAGTTTTTATCATAGCAAAACATTAATAATAAATAAAGTCCCCATAAGATCATATTTATCTCCATAAAAGTTACTATGCTGGTATGTCGTGTCATAGGTTGCATGGCTATTACTTTTCTTTTGCTACGAAAAGCTATTTTCTGAATCCATGTAATAAAGTCGCAGCCATTTTTTGTACTAAATATGTACATTGTCATAACCATCATCCATAGTCCAAACGATGCAGGCATTATAAGATATTCAGGCTTAGTAACTACTACACCATTTTCTATTTCTGGCTGAACGCCATAACGTCTGGCGTAATATAGAAAAAGGAATTCTACCCAACCCGTCCAAAAGAGTAGTCCGCCAAATAGTCCCCATAAAGTTTGCCGTGTATCACCTTTTACAAATACACCTATTATTACTATAATTAGTCCTACTAATCCCATCATAAATCCAGCGATGTGCATAGATTCTTGACTCATAAATTTTTCCATTAAGATCATTAAAGCATGACCTAAAGGCATTGTAAAAAGCACTAAGAGGAAAGATGCAAATGTGCGCCACCAATATCTTTTTTGTTTTTTATGTTCCATTTTATTTTAATTCATCTAAGTAATAACTAATTTCTCCGCCGGTATCTCCTATTTCTGTATTTGTTTTATACCAACTAACTATTTGTAATTTAAAATAATGCTGTCCATCAGCTGTGCGTATAACATATGTATGGAAAGAGGGTGAATACACAGGTGGTGGACCTGTGAAAGTGAGAGCCTCTGCAAGAATGGGGTTTGCATCGGTTAGTGTTACCTTAGGGCCATTATTAGGATCAAACCAAGGGTTTTCTTTAAAGTCGAGTTTGTTCTTAATTAGATACTTGTTCCAATCGGTTTTTGACATTGTAATATATATAGAATGATCGTCCACAGCCCATTGTAAGTTTTTGGGCAGTTGGTTTACTGTTTCCCAAGTATTGTAACCACTATTACCAAGATCGGCTGCACCACCTTTACCGTTACCTGAAGTTCCGCTATTTGTTCGTAGACGGTAGCCGCAGAAAGCTATATCCCAATCTAATCTGTTTTTCTGTTCACCTTCTTTGATATCCTCATTAGGCTTATTTCTGTTAAAAATTTTTCCTGTGCGTAAATTGAAATACATCCAGTCGTTGGTTACTTCTGTTATATATCCTGTTACTCTCGGAAGGACATGCCCTGTAAATGGTTCAGCATCATATTTTACACAAGATGCAAAAAACATAGTATAGAGTATTGTGAGTATCTCTAAAATATATCGTTTCATATTTTACGTTTTAACGAGTTTATTATATCATCTACTAAAAATTCTAATTGTATATATCCTTTTGCTCCACTTGTAGCCGGGATATTAAACATTGTAACACCAGAACCTAATGTCTTTGGTATATAATTAAAAATATTATCCACTCCTATAGTAATTTTCACCTTATTATATAAAGTTTGCACTACAGATAAGTTGCACATAATATAGGAAGGTAGCTTACATCTAAAATAAGCATCATAGCTTTTTTTATGTTCTTCTACCCATACTCGGTCTTGAATATCAAAGTTTTTCTCACCCATAAAGGAAGCACTAAAAATAGTTTTTAAGCGATAATTAGGTCTGTTTAGTATATAATCAATACTTCCAGTAGCAGCATGTGGTGATGTTGTGTTTATATGTACACCTTCTTCTTTGCCTACATTAACATAGCTGTATGTAGCGTTTAAAGTAAATGCATTTAAGAAATGCCATTTTAAGATACCTTCTAATCCTATGATGTTTTGATTGTTAAGATTAGTATATTCAAAGTTATATTGCATATCATAAATACGCCAAACACCTTCTATTTTCTTTCTGAAAAAATTACCATATGTATTAATATTTATAAAAAAGTTGTTGTTACTATATTCAGCTCCTATTGAAACATAATGATTTTTTTCAGGTTTTAACTCTTCATTACCTCTAATTTGAAACATACCCAAGTGGTCCCAATTAAAAAATAGCTCTTTAATACTTGGAGCTCTATAACCTATAGAGTAGGTGGTACGTATAGCCCAATTATCATTAGGAGAATATTTTACAGCTATTTTAGGCATATACATAAATCCGAATGCTTTTGAAAAGTTAGTACGTATCCCTAATGATGACATCCATTTGTTGTTTATAGTCCATTCATCTTGCAGGAAATATTCTGTTTCTTTAAGTGCACGGGTGGTCATTTTTCTATTAACAAACCTGTCGCTAGTAAGCTCATCACTGGTATGTTCTATACCAAAGGTGATACTATGTTTGTCAAAATAATTCGATATAATGGATAATCGTGGCTGAAATATCTTGCTTTCGTACACTTTTTTGCGCATGTCTTTACGTTCGTGGCGTTTAAATCTGTCATAAAAGTCAGCGTGCAAACTTAGTTTTATAGTGAACCAATCCTTTACATCATATTTTAGTTTTACACCTGTCATATAATCACGACTTTGTGAAAAATTCATATCTTGTATCAAATCGTATGAATTCATAAAAAACATAGAGCCATAAATCTGTGCTGAAAAGTCTTTACATGGTTCGATATATATCTTTTGTGCTGCTGATATATGTTCAGTACCTTCAATACCCATAGGTGAGCGTTTAGCAATACTTGTTAAAATAATATCATGCGGCAAGAATGGATTTGCCTCTTTCGTATAGACTTTTTTATCTTTTTCTGCTTGATAAAGATAAAAAGCATCACTCTCACTATACCATACATCGGTTTGAGAGGTAAAAATACCTTTCTTAAATCCTGCTGATAGCCATCCTTGTAGATTTGGACGATCGGAATTTTTCTCAAACATATATAGAAAGTCTTTTGGGTGTGGCTTTTTATAATTACGTTCGTTCATTTGTGCCCAACGTAGTCCTGCTTGAATATCTAAAGGCTTATTAGTTTTTTTTGATATAAGATTAATTACAGCTCCTGAAGCTCTGCTACCATAAAGAGTAGAGCTTGCACCTTTTACTATCTCTATACGGTCTATAGCATGTAGATTAAAGCGTTCATAATCTAAATTGCCTGCCATGTCGCCTGTCATGCGTTCGCCATCTTGCAAAAAGAGAACATGCCGTGCATCTAAACCTTGCATTGATATTTCGTTACCAAACCCTACTTTCTGAATATTCAGTCCTGGTGTTTCTTGTTGCAAGGCATGTTGTAGATCGCTATATCCTGCATCTACGAGGTTCTTTCCTCCTAAGACCTGCGTTGTTATGGGAGAGAGCTTAATGGGGCGTTCTGTTCGTGAACCTGTTACAACAACATCATTTAGGTGTAACACGTCTTCACGCATAACTATATTTATATTGTTTTCTTGTGGTGCTGCGTAACCTTTTATAGGAATAAAGCCTGCAGCTAAGATGTTATAAAATACACCTTTTCCCTTTTCAGCTTTTAATATAGCATTGCCATCAATGTCTGTAACAGTTTGTAGGTAACCTTTAAGATCTTTTCTTATAGCATATTGTACGGTGGCTCCTACTAAAGGTTGCTGCGTATCCTTGTCAAGTATAGTTATCTTTACTTGCCGCTGTGCTTGTATTGATAGCATTATAAATAGGCAAAGGAAAGATAATAAAAGTCTTTTCTTATGCATCATATTCTTTTTTTTGTTAAAAAGGAAATGAAAGAACTTTAAAGCCTCTCATTTCCTTTTTTTATTTATATCAAAAAATACTTATTGCAAACCATGGTCTTTTTTGTAGGCTTTCAGATCTTCCTCGTATTTTTTAAACTCTGCCGTGTAGTTATTTATACGATTCTTATCTATAGTTTGTAAGAAACATTCTGAACGTACATTCATCATATTATAGTCTACAATGAAGTTTATCTCATGAGTTTTTACATTATAGTATCCTTTTACTAAACTTCCTTTTGCCGTTTCATTACTTTTACCATCATCGGCTATAACATAACCATTCTCGCCTTTAAATTTTATCCAGCTATTACCTTTATATTCATCTTTTTCAAAAGAATTAAGCTGCATTATTTCTGTATTGCAGGCAAAGGTTACGACAAAAGGCATTTTTCCAACAGTAAATTTATCTAACTTAATAGTAAGTATGTTCTTATCTGTTGAATCCCAACTAAAATGGAATTTTGTAGGGCACCCAGATGGGAGTAAAGTTTTATCTATTCCATTCATCGTAGCTTTGGTGCTTAGTACAAAATCGCCATTTAAAAAGCTCTTTGCTTCTGTCAACAGTTCTTCTTTTACAGGTTTCCTTTCAAGGCTCTCATCAGAATGACATGATGAGAGCAGAAAGAATACACTAAAAAAAAGTAAATATTTTATTTTTCCCAAAATATATTATATATAGTTTTAAATATTACTTTATTTTTCTTTATTTATTTTTACCCCTTGAAATTCTACAATTGCTGTGAACGAAAATCCCAAATAAAAAGCATTTAGACTTTCTATTTTATATGTAAGAACATTATTTTTTATATTTCCAGTAACAACAGCATTGAAATTACTAACTTTTCTTAATATTGTTAGCTTAATAGCATTGTAAACAGTCTGATTAAAACTACCATCTGGGTTTATCTTAATATTAGTTGCATCAAGCTCAATACTACCAGGCATCTTACCTAATTGGAAAGGCTCTATGTGAAGACTAATTAAAGAGTTTGGGTGTAATACATTAGTTATAACCGGATTATCAGGCACAGACTTTTCACCATTCATGTAAATGCGTGTAAATTTACCTAAGTAGTCCCCCTTTATATCCTGTTGTGCTGATATAGTCATTACCGTGCTTAGAAGCATTATGCAAATAAAAATGATCTTTTTCATAATTAATTTTGTTAAGTGTGTAAAATAAAGTAAAAAACGTTAGTTTTATTCTTCAATATCAGAAGGTTTTAACCAATTACCAGCATCAAATTCTTTTTGGTACGACATATATCCATCATTACAATATTTTCCATACTTTTTGATAAATTCTTTAAAAGAATCAGTATCAAGCATTTTCTTAGAAACTGTTACAGAAACTTTTTCTTGGTCTGTTGTTAATTCTTTTTTCTTATTTTCTGCGCTGCTGAAATAATTTTTAAGTTCAGGATATTTTATTTCTGTATTATCTAAGAATAATGCTATTTCTTCAGTAGCTTTAATCATACTTAAATCAACTTTTTTAAGTTTAGGTAAGTCTCCCAAAATGATGTTTGCAATACAGTCTGTTGATGGGTTAGGGAATATTATAGCTTCTAAGTTAGGGCAATGTGTAATATTTAAACAATTGGAAACAAAAACATCAAAATCTTTTATTTCTTGATTGCAAATCTTAGTCTGTGATAGATCAAGCGTTGTAATACTTGAGCATTTACTTATAGTTAGGTTGCCAAGATTTTTAGCTTTTGAAAGATCTATTCCTTCCTCTATTTCTGTATTGCTAAGCATTAAACCTTTTATATTTTCTCGTGGCATCAAATGACCTATCTTATAAGAGCCTTCTCCCATTGCTGCTACAACCATCTTTTGTAAATAAGGATTATTTACGAAATATTCAAAACCTTCTATAGATTCTAATCCTTTTATGTCATTAGGCATATAAAGCGTGATATTTTTTCCATTATCGCTAAGAGATGGTTGTTTAGAAAAGTCTATATTACTATCATCTATAAACATGCTTGGATATATTTTTTTTATATAACTCCTGAAAACAGGATCAGGAATATTTCTTATAGTGTTATATTTCTGTAATTTCCCATCAGCATCAGCTATCTGTATATCAGCTTCTTTGCCTTTTTCTTTATAGAAAGGCATTAAGTCTTCTACATTATATTTTGCTGTAGCAGGTAAATAAAGTTTTGTAAAATTGTGTAGAACAGTTGTTTTTAGCTCATCATTTTCCAATTTAGCATTTACCAAACCTTCAAAATCGTATATCTTGTTACCTGTCAAGTCTACAGAAGTAATTTGTTTTGGCAATTTGTTAAAGTCGAATACAGGACCATAACCATTATTAGATAACTTTACTTCTTTTAAGTTAGGAAAGATATCTAAACCACTAATATCCTTTAGCTTAGTGCCACTAAGGTCAAGAGAAGTGGTGTTGTTTGCTAAATCGTTTAGCTCTAACTTCCCATCTTTATCAAACTGATAGCCTTTTTGCTTCAGAATGTTCATCAACTCTGTGTTTTTTAGAGCGTTTGCACTGTATGTAGCCGCATCTTCATTGTTGCTACATGAGGTAAGTCCCATTACAAAAAATGCCATTACTGGCACAATTACATTTTTAAAACTTTTCATATTCAAAAATAAATTAACTTAATTTCTTGCAAAGTTAAAGCTAAGTTTTTAATCTGACAATACCTATTTGTTATGATTTTACTTTGTGTTATGCAATCCTCATTTATTATGATTTTTGCTTATTTTTCATTCATTATTTGTTTTATTCAAACTAAAATATATATTTTAGGGCGGTGAGAAGGTAGAAAAGATTGGTAGGCTTTTTAGATAATGAAAATATGAAAACTAACGAGATGACTTGTTTTTTTAGTGTTTTCTTAACATATACCCTTATATTAGCCCTCTACTATATATATATTAACAACAAATGTTAAGCCGAAGTGGCTGCTCTCAAAAATAAAGTAAAAAAGTACTCTTCTTTAGGCTAATTATAGCATATTCTTAGTAATTTTACACTCAAAATATACCAAAAACTTAAACTTAAAATACAGATTAATGACTAATTTAAAGAGTTTGCTTCCTTGGGAAGAACGTCCTACAGAGTGTAAAGATGTAATGTGGAGATATACTAAAAACCCAATTATTGATCGTTATCATATCCCTTCATCAAATAGTATTTTTAATAGTGCAGTAGTGCCTTTTAAAGATGGTTTTGCTGGAGTTTTTCGTTGCGATAACAAGTCGGTACAGATGAATATCTTTGCGGGTTTTAGTAAAGATGGCATCAATTGGGATATTAACCACGATCCTATAACTTTTGAGCAAGGAAACACACAGATGATAGAGTCGGAATATAAATACGACCCACGTGTAACATGGATAGAAGATCGTTATTGGATAACATGGTGTAATGGTTATCATGGTCCTACTATTGGAATAGGTTATACTTTCGATTTTAAAACTTTTTATCAGTGCGAAAATGCTTTTTTGCCTTTTAATCGTAATGGCGTGCTTTTCCCTGAGAAAATAAATGGTAAGTATGCTATGTTAAGCCGTCCAAGCGATAATGGTCATACACCTTTTGGCGATATATATATAAGTTTTTCTCCTGATATGAAGTATTGGGGCGAGCATCGTTGTGTAATGAAGGTAACACCTTTTCCTAAGAGTGCATGGCAGTGTACAAAGATAGGCGCAGGCTCTGTGCCTTTCTTAACAAAGGAAGGCTGGCTGTTGTTTTATCATGGAGTTATAAATACCTGTAATGGTTTCCGTTATTCTATGGGAGCTGCAATACTTCAGAAAGATGATCCCACTAAGGTTCTTTATCGCACACAGCCTTATTTACTTGCTCCTGCTGCACCTTATGAGCTGTCTGGCGATGTACCTAATGTTGTCTTTCCATGTGCAGCCTTACAAGACACAGAGCGTGTGGTAGTATATTATGGTGCTGCTGACACAGTAGTAGGGATTGCTTTTGGGTATATAGATGAGATTATAGAGTATACTAAGCGCAATTCTATTGTTTAAAATGTATAATCGGCATTAACACCTACGGGCATATATATATAATGTATCTTTAGGGTGTTAAATGTCGATTTTTGTTTTTTTTTATTTTCAAAAATATAACATAGATGTTAGGTAAATCGCGGAAATATATTTGCATCTTATTTACTTTCTTTTCTCTTATGGCTTTTTCAGAGAGTAAAAAAGATGTGGTAGACTATGTAAACCCTTTTATAGGAACGTCTAATTTTGGCACTACTAATCCTGGGGCAGTATGTCCTAACGGACTAATGTCGGTAGTACCTTTTAACGTAATGGGCAGTTCTAAAAACAAATATGATAAAGACTCACGCTGGTGGTCTACACCGTATGAATATCATAATGTTTTTTTTACAGGCTATTCTCATGTCAATTTAAGCGGAGTAGGCTGCCCTGAAGCGGGCTCTTTATTGCTTATGCCTACTACAGGAGCATTGCAAGTAGACTATAAACAGTATGGTAGCTGTTATAAAAACGAAAAAGCACTGCCAGGATATTACGCTAACATTCTTACCGATTATAATATTAAAACAGAGGTTACAGCTACTCTTCGCTCTTCTTTGGCACGTTTTACCTTTCCTAAAGGTAAAAGCCATATATTGTTAAATCTTGGTGAAGGGCTTACCAACGAGAGTGGGGCTTATATAAAGAAGGTAAGCGATACAGAGTTTGTTGGTATGAAGTTGTTAGGTACTTTTTGCTATAATCCACAAGCTGTTTTTCCTATTTATTTTGTTATGCGTACTAAGAAAAAGCCTCTTTCTTCAGGTTATTGGAAAAAGCAACGCCCTATGACAGGCGTAGAAAGTCAATGGGATAAGGATAATGGTAAATATAAATTGTATACCGATTATAAGAAAGACTTAGCAGGCGATGATATAGGGGTGTTCTTAAATTATGATACTGAGGAAAATGAGCAAATAGAAGTGCAAATGGGAGTATCATTCGTAAGTATAGAAAATGCCCGGCAAAACTTGGATATAGAGCAAAAAAATAAAACTTTTGAGCAGATATATACTGAAGCTCGGCAAGCATGGCAAGAAAATTTGTCTAAAATAACAGTAGAGGGTGGTAGCGAAAACGATAAAACTATTTTCTATACAGCTCTTTATCATACACTTATCCACCCTAACATATTACAAGACGTTAATGGAGAGTATCCTGCTATAGAAAGTGATAAAATAAAAACACTCGATAAAGGAAATAGATATACCGTGTTTTCTCTATGGGATACTTATCGTAATGTACACCAACTTTTAACATTGGTATATCCTGAAAAGCAACGGGACATGATTCGTACTATGATAAATATGTATGAAGAACATGGCTGGATGCCTAAATGGGAGCTTTTTTCTCGTGAGACTTATACTATGGAGGGCGATCCTGCTATTCCTGTTATCACCGATTCTTACCTTAAAGGCTTGCGAGGTTATGATATAAATAAAGCATATAAGGCTTTTTATAAATCGGCAACAACAGAAGGAAGAAAAAATCTTCTGCGACCCGATAATGACGACTATATGCAAAAAGGGTATGTACCACTTCGCGAGCAATATGATAATTCTGTTTCACATGCTTTGGAATACTATGTGGCTGACAATGCTTTAGCTCGTCTTGCTAAAGCTTTAGGTAAAGCGAAAGATGCTAAAATTTTTTATGCCCGATCGCTCAATTACCGCAAATATTATGATAAGCAATGCGGAACATTAAGACCTTTGCTACCTGATGGTACTTTCCTTACAAAGTTTAATCCTAAGCAAGGGGAGAACTTTGAGCCTTCTCCGGGCTTTCATGAGGGAAATGCTTGGAACTATACCTTCTTCGTTCCACACGATGTTTTGGGCTATGCAAGACTTATGGGAGGACAGAAAGCCTTTGTAAACAAGCTCCAAATGGTGTTTGATAAGCATTATTATGACCCTGCTAACGAACCTGATATTGCTTACGCTCATCTTTTTTCTTATTTTAAAGGAGAAGCATGGCGTACCCAAAAAGAAGTGAGAAAAATATTAAAGGAAAACTTTAAGAATCTTCCAGAAGGCATTCCTGGTAACGATGATACAGGGACAATGTCGGCATGGGCTGTGTTTAACATGATGGGATTTTATCCCGACTGTCCGGGTAACCCGTCTTATACTTTTACATCTCCTGTTTTTAGTAAGATAACTATAAAGTTAGATAAAAAGCAATGGGGACAGAAACAACTTGTTATAGAAACTATTAGTAACAATGATAAGGCAGAGATAATAAGAAAAATAGAAGTTGGTGGTAAGCCATATCATAGCTTTAGAATAACACATGAGCAACTTATAAAAGCCGGACATGTAAAGATTTATCTTCAGTAAATGAACTATTATAAAAAAATATATAAACTTTTAGCTTTTAAAAGATTATCTTTTATTCACTCAAAGATGACCTTTTACCCACTCAAAGACGACCTTTTACTCATAAAAAGATGATATTTTACAATATAACATTTTACCCAAATATGACTAATAAAACAAAATAAAAACGGCTATTTAACGTTAATACGTTTACAATAAAAGCAGTTTTGTAACAAAGCAAAAATAACATAAAGATGAAATATAATAAACGAATACTTTTTTCTGCTGTGCTTTTGTTAATGTTTTTCAATTTAACAATAGCACAAGATATGATACCTAAACCTAATAGCTATACTCCTTTAAAAGGTTCTTTTAGCTGGGATTCGGATGTGATAGTATATATAAATGCTGATCACAGTGATGCAAATAGGCTAAAACACTATATAAAAGAGGTTTTTGGATTTACCAAAATATTAAAACATTCTTCTAAACATTTACTTAGGTCATGTGCTAAAGGCTGTTTTGAAGATAATAAAAAAACATTAACTTTAACATGTACTAATAAGGCAAATCTACCTAAAGGCTATCTACCTACGCAGCAACAGCAGGGGTATAACATACAGATAGATGCAAAACATATATACGTTACAGCTCCAACAGCTTGTGGATTATTCTATGCTTTACAAACTCTTCGTCAGCTAACTACTAATGGTAAGATACAATGTGCTACTATAACAGACTCGCCACGCTTTATGTATCGCGGCTTACAGCTCGACTGCTCACGCCATTTTTGGACAAAAGATTTTATTAAAAAGCAGCTTGACGCTATGGCATATTTTAAGCTAAATGTTTTTCATTGGCATTTAGTAGATGGTGGGGGCTGGCGCCTACAAATAAAGAAATATCCTCGTTTGGTAAGAGAAACAGCCTATCGCACTTATTCTTCTTGGGATAAATGGCGTAAAGAAGATGAGCGAGGTTTTGCTCATAAGCAAGATTCTAATGCTTATGGAGGATATTATACTCAAGAAGATGTTAAAGAGATAGTGCGTTATGCCTCAGACAGACATATAGAGATAATACCAGAAATAGAGATGCCAGGACATAGTGAAGAGGTTACTTTTGCATATCCAGAGCTGTCATGCTCTAAGAAGAATAATTCTCATGAGGATCTTTGCCCGAGCGATGAACGCACTTATGTTTTTATGACAAATGTGTTAAAAGAAGTCATTAAGCTATTTCCTTCTAAGTATATACATATAGGTGGTGATGAGGCTATGCGCTCTACATGGGAAACATGCGAAAGGTGCCAGAAAAAGATGCGTGAGCTTCAGCTTACTTCTACGGCTCAATTGCAAAGCTATTTTACTCATCGTATAGAGCAATTTCTTAATAAAAATGGTCGTAAACTTATAGGTTGGGACGAGATAATGGAAGGAGAGTTAGCACCTAATGCTGCCGTAACTTCTTGGCGTGGCGAACAATATGGACTAAAAGCTGCAAAATTAGGACACAAAGTAGTAATGTCCCCAGTAGGGTATTGCTATATAGACATGTTTCAAGATGCCCCTAACACGCAGCCTAAGGCACAAGGCGGATATTTGCCACTACGTCGTATCTATAGTTATGATCCTGTTCCTAAACAATATAAAGGTACTCAAGTAGAAAGCAACATAATTGGTTTGCAAGCATGTTTATGGACAGAATATGTAGAAGACTCTGCACATGCGGAATATATGATTTATCCACGTGTCCTTGCTATAGCAGAAACAGGCTGGGCAGCTCAGAAAGAAGATTACAACAAGTTTCGTGTACGTGCAATAACTGCAGTAGATACTTTAAAGTCGTGGGGCTTTAATCCCTTTGATTTGGCTAACGAAAAAGGTATTCGCCCGCAAGCCCGTAGAATATACAAACATGATGCAAGAGAAAAGAAAATTATTTATAATGCCCCTTATGCTGAAAAATATCGTGCAGAAGGCGATTCTACTTTAGTTAATGGCAAAGCTGGCGATTGGGGATACATAGAAGGAGGTTGGCAAGGATTTATCAATGGTTTTGATGTAGTAATAGATTTTGGAAAAGATATAGATATTAGCTCTGTAAAAGCTGATTTTTTACATATTAATACAGTATGGATATTTACTCCAAACGAAATAGAATTGTCAGTTTCTTCAGATAATAAGATATTTACTACCATAGATAAAAGAGATCCTAACATAAAAAAAGAGCAAGTCTATTATATATATCCTTATAACTGGAAAGGACAGGCTAAAGGGCGTTACTTACGTTTAAAAGCAAAGGGTAATATTATAGGAGGTTGGATATTTACCGATGAGATAAGAGTTAATGAAGAAAAATATAAAAATAATTAATATGAAAAATATTTTCAGACAGATACCTTTACGTTTTCGTATGCTGGTAACTTTTTCTTGCATCATGTTTACTGCCTATGCACAAGATACACTATGGGTGCAACAGCAGATAGTACCCATATTAATAGAGCGGCAAGACAATGTCTTGATGTATCTACGTATTGATGCAAAAAACAGTAAAGAGTTGGATAATATAACTATCGCCTTGCCCATTTCGGAATCTTTAAGGCATATAAAAGCCGTAAAGCTATATTATGGTGGTACTGAGGCAAGACAAGATGTATCAAAGAAACGTTTTGCACCTGTATGTTATCTTACCAATTTTACACCTAACAGAACATTATTTGCTTTACCATCTTATTCTGTTAAGCGTGATGAAGTAGCCCCTAAAAACAATTTAGTAACACTTAAAGCAAAACAGAAGCTATTTCCTGGAGTGAACTTTTTTTGGATAAGTATAGAAATGAAACCATCTTCTACATTGAATGAAAAAATAAAAGTGGGATTAAAAGAAGCTATAATAGACAATTCTATGGCTATTTTAGCAGGTGATACTAAAGCAAATAAATGCTATAAAACAGCCATAGGTGTGCGTCATGCAGGTGATGATGGCGTGGCAGCTTATCGTATTCCAGGGCTTGTAACCAGTAATAGAGGAACGCTTTTAGCTACGTATGATGTAAGGCATAATAATAGCGTTGATTTACAGGAATATATAGAGGTTGGTTTAAGTAGAAGTACTGATAAGGGAGCCTCGTGGGAACCTATGCGTATACCGATGAGTTTTGGAGAAAATGCTGGGCTACCAAAGGCACAAAACGGTGTAGGCGATCCTGCTATATTGGTAGATGAGCAAAGAGGCACTATATGGATCATAGGAACATGGGCACATGGCATGGGAAATCAGCGAGCATGGTTTAGCTCACAGCCCGGAATGGATAAAGATCATACAGCACAATTAATGATAGTAAAGAGTGAAGATGACGGGAAAACATGGTCAGAACCTATTAATATAACAAAAGAAGTGAAAGAAGCTTCCTCCTTTTTTCTTTTAGAAGGTCCGGGTAGGGGCATAACAATGCACAATGGAACATTGGTATTCCCGATGCAGTTTATAGATAAAAACAGAATGCCTCATGCAGGGATAATATATAGCAAAGATCATGGAAAGACATGGAAAGCAAGTAATCCTGCAAAAGAAAACACTACAGAGGCACAGGTAGTGGAGCTAAAACAAGGCGAACTTATGTTAAATATGCGTGATAACCGTGGTGGGAGTAGGGCTATAATGACAACTAACGATATGGGAGAAACTTGGCAAGAGCATTCTTCTTCTCGCTCTGCTTTGATAGAACCAATATGTATGGCAAGCCTTATAAAAGTGAGGGCTAAAGATAACTGCTTAGGAAAAGATATATTATTATTTTCTAATCCCAATTCTACAAAAAGCAGAAACAACATTACTATTAAAGCAAGTCTTGATAATGGCTTAACATGGAAAGAAGCTAATCAGATGCTTTTAGACGAAGGTACAAGCTGGGGATACACTTGCCTAACAATGGTAGATAAAGAAACCGTAGGGATTTTATATGAGAGTAGTGCCGCACAAATAACCTTTGAAACAATTAAGTTAAACGATTTAGTGAAAGAAATTAAATAACTATCTAATAATAAACGTAATATAGTTATAGTAATAAGATAAAACAATTATAAAAACATGAAAAAAACATTCTTTTTTTTATTTCTTACTATCTTGGTCTTGGGTAATAGTTTTGCGCAAGATTATACACAATATGTCGATCCTTTTATAGGCACAGGTGGGCATGGTCATGTGTTTTTAGGAGCTAATGTCCCCTTTGGGTATGTTCAGGCAGGTCCTACTCAAAAGAAACAAGGTTGGGACTGGTGCTCAGGATACCATTATAGCGACTCTACGGTGATAGGTTTTGGACAGTTACATTTAAGTGGTACTGGCATAGGAGATTTAGGAGATATATCTTTATTACCAACTATAGGGAAAGATGAACGTGAAATAAAGTTTGCACATCGAGCAGAATATGTAACTCCGGGTTATTATTCTGTAATGTTAGCAAACGGTATAAGGGTAGAACTATCTGCTACCAAACGAGTTGCGTACCATCGTTATAGTTATCCTGCAAACATCAAAAAAGGATATATAGTATTAAATTTATGGCAAGGTATTGGTTGGGATAAAATGACATCTTGCCAAATGAAGCAAGAATCTGATAGAGTTATTAGTGGTGTGCGCAATTCTACCGGTTGGGCAAAGGATCAGAATGTTTATTTTGTAGCCGAGTTTAGCCAACCAATAAAGCAAATAAAAAATGAAAAAGATTCTATTTGGGTCTTTGAAACTATACCTACAGGGGTGCCTGTAGAGGTAAAGGTGGGGCTTTCTGCTGTTAGTATAGCAAATGCGCGTAAGAACATGAATGCAGAAATACCTGAATGGAATTTTACTAAAGTAGTAACTAATGCTCAGAACGATTGGAATAAAGAGTTGGGAAAGATAGCTATTTCTACTAAAGATGAGCATGCTCGTAGAATATTTTATACAGCAATGTATCATACAATGATAGCTCCTTCGGTGTTTTCTGACGTAAATGGAGAGTATCGTGGTGCTGATGCAAAGATACATAAGGGAAGTTTTACTAATTATACTACTTTTTCTCTTTGGGATACTTATCGTGCAGCTTTCCCATTGATGACTATAATACACCCAGAGATGCAAAAGGATTTAGCACAAACATTCTTACATATTTATAAAGAACAAGGCAAACTTCCTGTATGGCATTTAATGGGTAATGAGACAGATTGCATGGTAGGTAATCCTTGCGTTCCTGTGCTTTGTGATATAGCTTTAAAAGGTTTTGATGTGGATATGAAAAAGGTTCTTGAAGCTACAAAGAGTTCGCAATTGCTAAGTGAACGTGGATTAGGAAATATAAAAAAGTATGGATATGATCCTGTTGATAAGGATAAGGATAAAGAAACTGTAGCTAAAGGACTGGAATATGCTTTAGCTGACTGGTGTGTAGCGCAGGTAGCTTTAAAACTTGGCAAGAAAGATGACTATAAATATTTCTATAATAGAAGTCAGAGCTATCGCAAATTTTATTTTGATAAGAAAACTGGTTTTATGCGTGGTAGGCTATCAGATGGTACGTTTAGAGAGCCGTTTAATCCTTTTAATACCATACATAGGCAAGATGATTATACAGAGGGTAATGCATGGCAGTACACATGGTTAGTTCCTCATGACGTACATGGACTTGTAAAGGCTTTTGGCAGTGAAAAAAAGTTTGTGGAAAAGCTCGATTCACTCTTTATTGTTACAGGCGATATGGGCAAAGAGGCTTCTCCAGATATTAGTGGTTTGATAGGACAATATGCTCATGGTAACGAGCCAAGCCACCATATTATATATATGTACAATTATGTTGGGCAGCCTTATAAAGCAGCTCCTTTATTACGTAAAGTAATGAAAGATATGTATCATGATAATATAGATGGATTGAGTGGCAATGAGGATGTAGGTCAGATGAGTGCATGGTATATACTCTCTTCTTTAGGGTTATATCAGGTAGAGCCTGCAGGAGGTAAGTTTGTTTTTGGTTCACCTATCTTTGATAAGGCCAAAATAAATGTAGGTAATGGTAAAATATTTTCTATTACTACTAAGAATAATAGTGAGGTTAACAAATATATACAAAGCGTTAGGCTTAATGGCAAACCTTATACTCGTTCATATATTATGTTTAAAGATATTCAGAAGGGCGGAAATCTTGAATTTATAATGGGGGATAAGCCTTCTAAGTTTGGTACAAATAAAAAAGATCGTCCATAATAGAAGAAATAAAACTATGGAACAGAACAATTTATTTAATATAATAAAGCATTTCAACATTAAAGAAAAAATAACATTTATCAAACCATTAGGAAATGGTTTGATAAATGAAACTTTTGTGATAGGCACTGCTAACCAAAAACGTAAATATGTGTTGCAGCGCATTAATAATGCTATTTTTAAAGATGTAAACTTATTACAACATAACATAGAGATAGTTACTGGTCATATTAGAGGGAAACTCTTAAAAGCAGGTGAAGCAGATATAGAAAAGAAATGTTTAGAATTTCTTAAAACAGATAATGGTAAAACTTATACAAAGGATAATCAAAATAACTATTGGCGTATAAGTGTTTTTATAAACGATTCCTTTACTAAAACAGATATAAACACTATAACATCATATCAATGTGGACGAATGTTTGGCAATTTTCAGTTTCTGCTCTCTGATGTTAAGGAAAATCTTGGAGAAACAATACCACAATTTCATAATATTGAATTGCGCATACTACAATTACAAGAAGCTATAAAAGCAGATACAAAGGGTAGGGTAAGGGGAGTAATAGATATTGTTAATACCCTTTTATATGATGCTGATAAAATGTGCCTATCTGAAAAGTTATATAGAAAAGGAGCTTTAGTTAAACGTATATGCCACTGTGATACTAAAGTAAATAATATGCTTTTTGATGAACATGACAATCCGTTGTGTGTTATTGATTTAGATACTGTTATGCCAAGTTTTATATTTTCAGATTATGGCGATTTCCTTCGTACCAGTGCTAACTATGTGGAAGAGGATTCTCCTAAAATAAATGAAGTAGGATTAAAAGAAGATATATTTAAAAGTTTTACTGAAGGATATATAGAGATAGCAGGTAAATTCTTAACAGATGTAGAAATAAAACATCTTCCTTATGCAGCAGCATTATTTCCATACATGCAGTGTGTGCGTTTCTTAACCGATTATATAAATGGTGATACTTATTATAAAGTAAACTATTCTGAACATAATCTTATAAGAAGTAAAAATCAGTTAGCACTGTATAATGATATGATAGCTCATGAAAAAATGATGACAGAATATATAAATAAATTTATATAATGATAAACGAAATAAAGGTTAAACGATTAAGAAATAGTATTACCCAAGCAGTTAATATTCCATTACTGTTTAAGGTGGAAAATGTTGAGTATCAAAACATAAGCGTTGTTAATTGGAGTGAAACTTATCCATATCAGCCCAATGTAACGTTTGCTATAGCACATGATAGTAAAAACATTTATCTTCATTATAAAGTAAAAGAGAATTGTGTGCGAAGTGTAGAAGATACAGACCTTGGTAATGTTTGGGAAGACTCATGTTGCGAATTTTTTGTAATGCCCGATGATAAAAAGGGATATTATAATATAGAAGCAAATTGCATAGGATCGATATTATTATGCTATGGAAAGGAGCGAGAAAAAAGAGAAGCTGCTAATAGTAGTATATTATCTTGTATTGATCGTTGGGCTTCGTTAGGAAGGCGAGCCTTAGGAGTAATACATAATATGGAATCTGTTTGGGAGTTATCGTTAATAATACCTGCTTCATCTTTTTTTAAGCATAATATTAAGAGTCTTGATGGTTTAGTAATGAAAGCTAATTTCTATAAATGCGGTGATAAAACAGATAATCCTCATTTTCTATCATGGAAAAAGATAGAACTTCCAAAACCAGACTTCCACTGTCCTGAATTTTTTGGTACTTTAGTCTTTGAATATTAATTTAAGTATGATTATGGTAGATGGCGGGTAAGTAGAAATTCCATGTGGTATTATTTGCTATTTATCTTACATTTTTCTTGTTGAATAATAAGGGGTCAGTCCTAAAACCCAGTTGCAAGCCCTCTCCTCTCAGGCACATAATTTCATAAGTCTATATAAAAAGAAAGGAATATCTGTCACTCCTCTGAACTGTGCCCTAAATGCCTTAACTTTTGCGTTGAAGGATTCAGCATTGGCATTTGTGGCTCTGTTGACAAAGAAATTGAGTATGGTATCATAATGGTT